>CAZVKF010000056.1:3288-4177 GCA_964627585.1 uncultured Candidatus Saccharibacteria bacterium
AGATCTACACTTCGCAAACACTCTTTCCCTACACGACGCTCTTCCGATCTCGAGAAACCAAGTCCTGCAATTCTTCCGCGGTTGGCGCCTCCACCTCAACCACAATATCGTAAGGTCCACCCAGCAGCTTCGCGTTAAAGTGTCTGGCCCTCAGCGTGTTTAAAACCGCGCTTACCATTATTGACGATTGCGCATTCACGAATACGGTTGCCTTATTCATACCCTCTCCCGTCTTCTGCCGATTTATCATCTATAGGGGCTGGCTGACAGAAACCTTATGAAGACATTTTGCTTATTGATGCAGGGGTCGCAATAAAACGTGAACTGTCTCTTTGTCTCTTCAATAACCGCATTGCAACCGCAGCATCTGATGGGACGCGGCACCCAAGAACCAACGGAGTTGTCCATCTTTACTCCCCTTTCTCCTCCGGCGGCAGATATCCCGGGCACCATGCGGTGGCAAATGCGGTGCCGCTTACAACGCAATTTATATAATTTACCAGTGCCGTAGGACATACAAAATTTTCCGAATATTTTTCGAAATTTACGCCGTTTTCAGCCATGTCCTTAAATGCCTCAACCGCCAGTTCTTTTAACCGTTTCATGGCCAGCTCCCTGCCTAAATGCGCCAGTTCATCTTGTAAAGCGAGATTGTTCTGCAGCCGGCGGCAAATTACTTTCTTGCCGTTTTCCTCATGAATGCAGAGACAACCCGCTTTTCTCCCCTGCTCCGCGACCTCGCTGAGCCACACTTCTTTTCCGAAACGTTCCGTCTTCACCATATTTGCCATATTCCTTTTCCTTTCTTCCCTTGTTAAAGATACTGTATACTTTTATCATGCTGACGTTTCCGGCGTCAATCCCGTCAGAAATAAGCCGCCCCAGGGTG
>CAZVKF010000056.1:4187-5076 GCA_964627585.1 uncultured Candidatus Saccharibacteria bacterium
TCGACCACCCCGAAAGTCCACTTTGTCGGCATCGGCGGCATTAGCGTGGGCGCGCTAGCGCGCTGGTTCAAAGCGTACGGCTGGGAAGTAAGCGGTTCGGATTCCGCGGATTCTCAATTGCTTAAAGAATTGAAAAAAGAAGGAATGGAAATATCCATCGGCCATTCGGCATCGCGCCTGCCTAAAAATGCGCGCCTCGTCGTTTACAGCAACGCCGTTCCTTCCGACAACCCGGAGTTACTTAAAGCTAAAAGCTTAAAGCTGAAAGCTATAAGTTACCCCGAAGCGCTTGGAGAATTGACGAGAGCATACAGTCGCACCGTTGCCGTAGCCGGCTCGCACGGCAAAAGTACAACTACCGCTTTGGTTTCCCTCATCTTGATAAATGCCGGGCTTGATCCCACCGTTATTATCGGCACCAAACTCCGCGAGCTTAACGGAGCAAATTTCCGTTTCGGAAAAAGCAACTATCTGGTGATTGAGGCCGATGAATGGAAAGGTGCGTTCTGGAATTACTCCCCCACTCTCGCCATTGTCACTAACGTAGACAGAGAACATCTGGATTTCTATAAAAATTTCGGAAACGTTAAAAAATCTTTTCTTAAATTTATCGCAAACATCCAGCCCGGGGGAATCTTGGTCGCAAATCAGGACGATAAACAACTTTATGCAATGCGCGGCAGGATACGCCGGATTGCCGCCAAAAAAGAACTGCGCGTTTTGTGGTACACAAAAAATAAAAAAAGCGTTGCGGCCAAAATCAAAAAAATCATAAGAATTCCCGGCTCGCATAATTTGTCAAACGCGCTTGCGGCATATGAACTTGCCAAACAACTCGACATCCAGGGAAAAATCATCCTGAAGGCAGTAAAAACATACCGCGGCTCCT
>CAZVKF010000056.1:5086-5911 GCA_964627585.1 uncultured Candidatus Saccharibacteria bacterium
CTCCTGGCGCAGAATGGAATATCGAGGGCAACTAAAAACTAAAAACTCTAAACTCAAAACTCTCGTCTATGACGATTACGCCCATCACCCGACTGAAATTAAGGCGACTCTTGCGGCTTTTAGAGAAAAGTTCCAATCCGCCGGCCGGCGGACAAAAATTATATGCGTTTTTCAACCGCACCAAGCCGATCGCCTGAAACGGCTTTTTAAGGAATTCGAAACTGCATTCAAAGATGCGGACAGTTTAATTCTTCTGCCGATTTATAAAGTCGCGGGCCGGGATAAGCCCGACAAACGTTTTACCTCCGAAACCCTCGCAAAAAAAATCCCCGGCGCAATCTATCTGGAAAACCCAAAGAAATTGCCTAAATTGTTGAACGACACGCTTCTAAAAACTAAAAACTCGAAACTTAAAACTATTGTGGTGATGATGGGCGCCGGAGATATTGTAAAATATACCGAACTATTGTTAAGATAAAATACTCCGCATGTACTACACCGACGCCGAACAATTCAAATCGCTTTGCGGCTACGAGATAGACGGATTTTGGTATCCGCGCGTAACCAAAATCCTCGAAATCAAGTCAAAGCCGGCCCTGTATTATTACTATGCCGAAGCCGCAAGTTTTTCGGCGGCAAGCTCGCAGACCCAAAAATCAGCGGCTGAAGGCATCAAAATACACGAAGCTGCGGAAAAGATTTTTGTAGGCGAAGATCCGCAAGTAGACGAGGATATCGCGCCTTCAATAACCGCATTCAAAGAATTCCTCGCTTCGAGCAATATTCAGGTATCACCGGAGCATGTTGAAAAAAGAATTATACATT
>CAZVKF010000057.1:0-5682 GCA_964627585.1 uncultured Candidatus Saccharibacteria bacterium
CCGAAGAATTCATCACGCGCACCAAAAAATTAAACTATTTCGGAACCATCTGCGGCATACTTATTCTCAAACGCCACCTCACCGATTTTTATTGGTTAAATATTAAGCTTTTTTCTCTTTTGTGGCGTATCTTGCCGATGAGTAAAACGAATTTTTTGTGTAAAGCGGTTGCCATTTTCCGTCGAATGCGCCGTAGATTTTATCCAGCCCGAATATAGCGAACATATTTTCACAATAAGTGCAGGTGTAGGATGCCTCGCTTCTCCACCACGGTGAACCATCGGGTTTAAATCCGCCTTCGTAGAAATTCAGCATTCGCAGATCTTCCGGGAAGTAGCCCAGTTTCCAGACATTTGCCAAACACCAAATAGGAGCATGACCGCAGTCGCCGATAGTCGCATCCGTGCGGCTTTCCATGCCCATTCTTATACAATTGCTGCCGTCTAAAGCACAAAACCTTTCTTTATTAAATTGCCCGGTCATTAAGCGGTTTACGTCCGACGTAATAAATTCTCCGCAATCATCATATACAACGCAAGCAAAACGCATTTTGAGGCACTTGGCATTTTCAGAAAACGCCAATTCCCAGCAGCGCTGGAATTTATAATCCGTAAAAAGTGGGTTCGAATTCAACGCTTTTTCGAAGCGGCTTTTGAGAATATCGTACCGCTGCGCCGTATTGCCGGTTTGCAGAATATAGCTGCGTTTGTCGGAGTAATCCGGTTTTTCGCCTGGGTCCCCTAATTTTCCCGCAATAAGCAGGTCGTAAGGAAATTCGGCGGGAAACTGGTCACGTGATAGATCAATAACCGTTCCGTCGTTTAGCACATTCCAGTAATGGGAGCCGTAACCGAGCATATCTTTAAGCGGGTTTGCTATTGAACCGCGGACTACTTTTCCGCCAAGCAGGTCTTGAACTATAAGGGTAAATACCGCGCAATGGCCATAGGTTGGGTTATCTGGCGTCCAGAGTTTTGGCGTATAGCTTGTTTCGGCGCAGGCGGCCAGTTTTAAAAGATATTTAAGTTCAGCGACTGGCAACGTCATAGTATTTTCCTCTCCCTATTTTTACTGTTAAATAACTCTATAAGTTTGTCATATTTTGGGTTTGGTTGTAAAGTAAGTTCAATGTCCAAATCGGAGTCCAAAAAATTAAAACTTTCGCCTTCAAGCTTGAAACTTTTATGGGATTGCCCGCTGTGCTTTTGGTTGGACAAGAAAAGAGGCATTAAGCGGCCGGCGGGGCCGATGGCTTCGGTGGCAGTAGGGCTGGACAGCAAATTGAAGAATTACATCAATCGTTATCGTGAACAGGGCCAGCAGCCCCCGCTTCTGGAGCCGTATCTTAAAAAATATAATGCCAAAATGGTTTCTAAATTTATGTCTTTTTTGAAACTGGAGACCGACGGCGCGATTTTTTCCGGCAAGCTTGACGATTGCGTAGTGATAGGCGAGAAACTGTATGCGCCGCTTGACCATAAAACGCGCGCGTCTTTTACCGATAATGTCCATGAGACATACCAGCTTCAGATGGATGCGTACGATTGGCTGCTGCAGGAGAACGGTTTTATGACCGCGGCCAAGGCGTACCTCGCGTACTATGCGCCGCTTGACGGCGAGTTGCATGAAGGATTTCCGTTCGGCGTGGACTTGAAAGAATTAAAAACGTCGCCGCAGCGCGCCCAAAAATTATTTTCACAGGCGTTGGAAATAATCGGAAGCGACGAGCCGCCGCAGCCGTCCGCCAAATGCGCTTTTTGCCAATATCGGAAAGTGGAATATTAAAAATGGAAAGAGATTTTCTAAAAGATTATTACCTTATCGTTCCTTTTGCCGCTTCTGTTTTTTTATGGATGATAAGCGCCGCGCTGGTATTTAATGTCTTTAAGGGCTGGGATGCGCAGGTTATACTGCATTGGGATTTCTATCGCGGTATTGATGTGCGCGGCGACGCGGCCGGTGTCCGTTCCCTTGTCTACGTCGCCGCAGCGGCGTTAGCTATTGATGGGGCGTTGGCGGTTTATCTATTCCACCGCGAGAAATTTCTTGCATATTTTATTTCTTTTTCGGCGCTCGTTTTTTCCGTTTTCGTTTTAATGGCGGTTGGAGCCGTCGCCTACTTCAACTGATTCTTGCGCGCCGGGCGGTCTTTTGATATATTTTCGTCAGCAGTTTTATAAAAGCTTTGATGGAGGCAGAGAGTGAAATCGGTCTATAAACGGCATATCGATAAAAACGAATTGGTGTGGTTTGCGTTTGATTTGATCGCGCGGGACACAACGAATCCGCCCGGCAATGAAACGCGCTGCTCGGTTCCGATTATAAGGAAATTGCAGGGGCTGGGAATGGAAGTGGAAGAAATCGGCATAGGCGGGGCGCTTAGATGCAATGTGGTAGGCGCTATCGGCCGCGGCAAAAAATCCATTTGTCTCACCGGGCATACGGATGTTGTTCCGGCAGGCCCGCTTGAAGCGTGGACAGTAACGCCGCCGTTTCAGCCGGTGGTTAAAAACGGTAAGCTTTACGGACGGGGCGCAAGCGACGATAAGGGACCCTTAGTCGCACTTTATGGCGGCTTGAAGGCGTTTCTAAGCGTCCATCCGAAATTCGACGGGAAAATTTATTACGTTGCATCGGCAGATGAGGAAGAGGGGTCGGCGTGCGGTTGGGAAGCCCTTTTGCGCGACCACGGCCTTCGTTTTGACGCCGCACTTGTAGCGGACGGCGGGCAGATGAACGAATGCATTTACGGAGAAAAGGGGATTTGCCAGATTGTTGTTGAGGCGCATGGCGAGCAAGCGCATGCCTCGCGGCCGCATTTGGGCGTTAACGCGGTTGTAGCGCTTTCAAGATTGATCGTATTTCTTTCACGCCATGAATTTCGCAAAAATCATCCGGAGTTCAGCCCTGCGACCATGAACATAGGGCCAATCAGCGGCGGCACGAAGCATAACGTTGTACCGGGTTTTGCCGAGATTCTGATTGATTTTCGTCTGCCGCTTGGCATAACCCATGACGACGTTATTTCAATCATTAATGAGCGGGCGCAGCGGGTTAGATCAACCATGCCGAAAGCGAGTTTTAAAGTCCGCGTAGAGAAAGAAACATTGCCGCATCTGACAGACAGGAAACACCCAATTTTCATAAGTTTCAAAAATGCCGCGAAAAAATCCGGCATTAGGATGAGATTTACGACGATGGGCGGAAACACCGATGCCAAAAAAATGGCGCTCTACGGCATACCCGCGGTCGTGCATCATCCCGCCGACAATTACGAGACAGCGCATATGGCAAACGAATACGTTAAAGTAAAAGATTTGGTGCGCGGCGCAATTCTTTATGCCGAGATGCTTGAGGAATATTTTTCAAAAGATTGAACAAGGTCAAAGCGGTCGCATGAGGCGACTGCTTTTTTGTGCGCCCACCAGGAATCGAACCTGGGACCGTCTCCTTAAAAGGGAGCTGCTCTACCGGCTGAGCTATGGGCGCGTATTAACGAATTTACAACGTCTTAAGGACTCTTTCAAGTACCGGTTTGATGCGACTTGCGATGATTTCGTGGCCTTTTTCGTTGGGATGTACCCGGTCCTCATCAGGTCCGGGCGCAGCACTATGCTTCCGAGCGCGTTTGGGGCATATCCATCTGTTTTTGTTTCGCGCGCAATATTCCCGTACTCTCTTTCGTAGTTGTTAAGAAATTCGTAACTTATTCCAACCAATACTATTTTTATATTGTGCTGTTGGAGTTTTTTGACGATATTCTTTAAGTTTTCCGCCATGGCGAACGGCGGCACTCCTTGAAGAAAATCGTTTCCGCCGAGGAATAAAATAACTATATCCGGATTTTTTTGGAGAATATCGCGATCCATCCGTAATAGTGCGGTGGCGGTAGTGTCTCCGATCATGCCCGCATTTTCAATTTTCAACCCCAAATTTTTAGAGAGAAGACTTACGTAATTTTTATCAGGCGGCACTCCATAGCCGTATGTGATGCTGTCTCCGAACGCGATTACCCTGATGTCGCTGCGGTAAGGCAGGGGATGTTTCACTCCGCCAGCGAATAAAATGAACGCTACGAACAGCAGCAAAACAGCCCACGGAAAAATTTTTCGCGCCATATTCTATATTTCTTTTTCTATTTCTTCGAGAAGCTTTTTGGCGCGCGCGCCTATTTTTGCGGGAGTTTTGACTTCAAGAATCACATACAAGTTTCCGTGTCCGGCCAGTCCTTCTTTCGGAATAATCAACGGTTCGCGCAGGCTGAAATCGGGAGGAATGGATATTTTTATATTCGCGCCGCCAAGCGTAGGCACGGTTATTTGTTTTCCGAGCAGGATATCCGTTAATCTGACCTCTTTAGTAATATAGAGATCGTCGCCTTTGCGGTCGAAAATCGGATGAGGTTTGATTTCTATTCGTACATAGAGATCGCCGTTTTCCGCACCCCTTTCTCCGGCCTCTCCGGCTTTCGGGAACTTGATTATTTGACCGTTCTGGATGCCGGGCCGAATGTCTATAACGACTTTACGCTCGCCGGCTATCTTGCCCTTGCCGCTGCACGCGGCGCATATTTTTTTAGGTATGCGCCCTTCGCCGTGACAGCGTGAACATGCCGTAATGCGTGAAAAGTTTCCGAAAAAAGTGTTGCGATTTTCGCGGATTTCACCTTGGCCGTTGCATGCAGGACATTGATCGAATCCACCCGACGCATCGTGGCCGATTCCTTTGCAGTGTTCGCACGAAACAAGCGTTTGGTAGCGCAGTTCCTTTTTTGCTCCGCGGTGCGCTTCCTCAAGGATTATTTCTTGGGTAACTTCGATATCGGAACCGTGTTCGTAAGTACGCCTCTTCCGCTTAATGCCCAGTCCTTCGAAGAAGGTGTCGAACAAATCGTTTAGGTTGTCACCGCCTAAATCTCCGAAATCAAATTCAAAGCCGAATCCATCCTGGGGCGTTCCCCAGAACCCGTCCGTTCTTCCGCCAGCCGCATTGTCGAAAACGGTGCCGAAGCGGTCATATTGCGCCCGTTTCTCTCCATTGGAAAGAATTTGATACGCTTCGCTGACCTTTTTGAATTTTTTTTCGTCGCCTCCCGGACGGTCGGGATGGTATTGATGCGCAAGTTTTCTGTACGCCTTTTTAATTTCCTCCCCCGATGCGCTCCTGGAGACGCCGAGTATTTTGTAATAATCCTCCATGTTAATTTTGCGTATTAAATTATACTTATTTTGGCGAGTCAAGACAAGCTATTGCATGAGGACAACTTCTTTGGAGCGGGTTTCCAGGGAGACCCGCGCAAATCCCGTTACCATCATGATTTCGTAGATTAAAAAACTTACGAAACTCGCCACAAGCGTTAACAGCCAAATAGCCGTTCTGAACATGAGAAATAGCAAGATGCCGGCGCCGCTGAAAATCGTAGTTTGGAGCGAACGGCTTGATTTCGCAAATTTTTCAACTATGAATTTATAGAAGGCATCTGGAATTTTGTCGTTGCCGTCGATGTTTGAAATATCGATATATTGACCGATTCCTGCCCGTATTTCGGCGGCCGATCTTTCCAAGAAGGCGTTGCGAAGGGTGGGCGGAAGCGTATTCAGTTTTTTCAGCTCTTCATCGCTTAAATTGCTTATGATGATTTCGCGGAAGAGATCGTTAATCGTTAAGTCGAGCGAGAAGCTT
>CAZVKF010000058.1:0-1493 GCA_964627585.1 uncultured Candidatus Saccharibacteria bacterium
CTGCGCTCTATTTTTAACCTTGTGAATTCCGACTGATGAACCCAGATTTGCCGGTTTTACGAAAAGAGGAAGGCCGAGCGCCGCTACCGCTCTTTTGAAATGAATGTTTTTTGATTCGGATTTGTGAAAGACGATAAATTTCGCGGTAGGAATGCCGGCGTCGCGCAGAAGGCGTTTTTGGGCGTCTTTGTCCATGCCGAGCGCCGATCCCAACACTCCGGCGCCGACAAAAGGAATGTTCAATAGTTTCAAAAGGCCCTGTACCGTCCCATCTTCGCCGAGCGGGCCGTGGAGAATGGGGAAGATGACGTCCACCGCGCCGAACGGCTTTTCTTGGGATAGATTTAGAAACTGCGGTTTTGCTTCGCGTATCGTCAATGCTGTAGGTGTCTGATCTTTTGCGCCGCTTCGCAGTAATTTTTTGTTCTCGAATAGATACCATTGCCCTTTTTTGGTGATGCCCATCAGCACCGGCTCGTATTTTTTTCTATCAAGCGCACTCATTACGTTTCGCGCCGAAAGTACGGATATTTCGTGTTCCGCCGATTTTCCGCCGAAAAGTATTCCTACCCTGATTTTTTTCATTTTATTCCAAAGTTAAGTTTTCGATTATTGCTACTTCCAGCGGTACGATCGCAAACGGGCTGTAGCGCATTTCGCTGTAAGCGCGGATCAGGGATTTTAGAAGCGGAATATGTTTTTTCTCGTCAATAATTTTCGATTGTCGCTTCAACGCCCCAAGTTCTTCCGAAGTCAATTCGTTTTTGAGCATGGTTTCAAGTTCGGGATCGAATTTCAGAGCCATAACTCGGCGCAAATAATGTATCAATTCCTTGGCGAATTGCGTCAGATTGTACCCATTTTCGTGAATGTCGGAAAGTCGGGACAGTGAGGTTTTAAGGTCGCCTTGCAAAAGACCGTCTGCAAAGCCGATAAGTTTTGACGAGCCGATTCTTCCCAGATTTTTCTCCACCAGTTCGAGATTGATGTTTTTCGAAAAAGAAGCCAGTTGATCGAACAGCGATTCGGAGTCGCGCAAGCTGCCCTCTCCGGCGGCGGCAATAACTTCCAACGCTGCGGGTTCGATTTCGACTTTTTCCGCGCCGGCGATCGCGGAAAGTTTTTCGATAATCTTGAGAACGGGCAGTTTTTTGAAGTGAAATTTTTGGGTGCGGGAAATGATGGTCGGCGGAAGTTTTTCGTATTCTGTCGTTGCCAGGATGAAGATGATATGGCTTGGCGGTTCTTCCAGCGTTTTAAGGAGGGCGTTGAAGGCCTCGCGCGTCAGCATATGCACTTCATCTATGATAAAAGTTTTATAAGGGTAGGAAGTGGGGGCGAGCTTAACGCTTTCTTTCAGGTTTCTGATTTCATCGATACCGCGATTGGAAGCGGCGTCGATTTCGACGAGATCAAGTGCCCGGCCGGCGTCTATTTCATGGCATGGGCGGCAATTGTTGCATGGCTCGCCCTGTTGGTGGAAGGAAGCGTCT
>CAZVKF010000058.1:1503-3554 GCA_964627585.1 uncultured Candidatus Saccharibacteria bacterium
AGTTTAGGTCGATATTTGCGATAAAGGGCGAGAGACATAGTACTACTTTAATAAAGCGTTTAATTCCTGCTCGGACTTTGGGAACTTAATGCCCTTTCCCTCCATTTTCCTTTTTAGAAATGGTTTGAGAAAGTAGAGAATGGCTACATCAAAACCAAAAGTTTTAAAGAGACCTTTGATTTCGTCGTAATTGAATTGAGTAATAATTTTTCTCTTTAGGGCGATAAGTTTCGCGGAGTCGTCCGTTAATTTAGTAAAATCATTCCAAAAAAGATTGCCGAAGATAATGTCGAAAAGGGTTTTGGCCGCCAGTTCGTCGCCGACTTCCTTGTTAAACCAGTATCTTCTTATCATTTCGTCCTGAAAACTGAACATAATCAGCTCATCTTTGAACTGTCTCGAGGTTTTATATTCGCTTTTTTTGAGCTGATGGAAGAGCGAGGTGTGCGCCGCGCCTAAAGCGATGAGAACGCGCACTTCCGGTTGTTTTTGCAGGGCGGGATTATTTTCGAGGATTGACTGCACGGCCGGTTGGAGCTGAGAGAGAATGTATTCTTCTCTTTCTTTTTCAACCCCCGCCACTTTTTTAAAATGCTCTTTAATCATCGCCAGATTTGCGTCGAAATCGCTTTTAAAGCGGAAACCGGAGCCGACCTCTCTGATTTTTTTCTCGAGCGGATGATTTCTTGGAACATCTACTATGGCAATCGGTTTCTGCGAATCATAAATAAGGTTAAGCATCTGAAGGTGAAAAGAATAGAAGGGATCTTTTTGCGGTACGCAGCCCAATTCTTGCAGCGCCGCCTCCGGTTTTTTCTCGCCGCGGGATACTTCATTTAAAACTACCGGTTCTTTGTGGACCCAGCCGAAGGCCTCGGGCATAAAGACATCCGCATTTTTGAATTTTTCCGCGATGGGCTCCAGGTCTTTTGAGGTTTCGTGGGGAGAATAGTAAATATCAACGAAGTAAGGCGGTCGGTCCTTTTCGGCTTTTTCAATTGGCAGCATTTCTTTCGTCATGACTTCCTAAATTGTTGCAGGTATTTTCTAAAAAAGCAATTGTCGTTACAATATTCTTACGATGTCTAAATACGATTTTCGGAAAATCGAGAAAAAGTGGCAAAAGAAGTGGTTGGAGGAAAAAGCTTTTAAGGCCCACGACGACTCCAATAAACCTAAATATTACCAATTGGAAACGTTTCCTTACCCTTCGGCTGCCGGATTGCACGTCGGCCATCCGAAGGGATACATCGCCGAAGACATCCACGCGCGGTATAGGCGCATGCACGGATTTGAAGTGCTTTATACCATGGGCTGGGACGCATTCGGACTGCCCACCGAAAATTACGCCATCAAAGTCGGAAAAAGTCCCAAAGAAGTGGCTGCGGCGAATGTCAAAAATTTCAAACGCCAGGTTCAGATGTTCGGACTTTCTTACGACTGGGATCGGGAGATTAACACTTCGAGCCCCGACTATTACAAATGGACGCAGTGGCTTTTCATTCAATTATTCAATAAAGGACTGGCCTATCGCGCTAAAGCGAAAGTGAATTGGTGTCCGAAAGACCAGACCGTTTTGGCAAATGAGCAGGTGATCGGCGGCCGCTGTGAACGCGACGGCGAATCGATCGTTCAGAAAGAGATGGATCAGTGGTTTTTCAAAATCACCGATTACGCCGAGCGTTTACTCGCCGATTTGAAGGGGCTGGATTGGCCTGCCGCCACCATCAAGCGGCAAGAAGATTGGATTGGGAGATCGGAAGGAGCGAATCTGAAGTTTCTAGTTGTTAGTGATCAGTTTCTAGAAACTAAAAACCAAAAACTAAAAACTATTGAGGTATTTACGACGAGGCCCGACACCCTCTTTGGCGCGACCTACATGGTGTTGGCGCCGGAACATCCCTTGATTAAGAATTCGGAATCTGGAATTAAGAATTTAGAAGAGGTTAAAAAGTATATTGAAGCCGCCAGTCATAAGACGGAATTAATGCGGCAAGAAGAAGCGCGAGATAAAACCGGCGTCGAATTAAAAGGTGTTAGAGCAATTAATC
>CAZVKF010000058.1:3564-5489 GCA_964627585.1 uncultured Candidatus Saccharibacteria bacterium
TACGACGAGGCCCGACACCCTCTTTGGCGCGACCTACATGGTGTTGGCGCCGGAGCATCCGTTCGTCGCTTCGCTCCTCAAATTAAAAAATCAAAATTTAAAAGTCAAAAATGTGGAGGAGGTTGAAAAATATATTGAGACCGCGAGCCACAAGACGGAGGTGATGAGGCAGGAGGAGATAAAAGAAAAAACCGGCGTTGAGTTAAAGGGCATCCGCGCCGTAAATCCAGCCACAAAAGAAGAAATTTCGGTATGGATTGCGGACTACGTGTTGATGGGATACGGCACCGGCGCGATTATGGCTGTGCCGGCGCATGATCAGAGAGATTGGGAATTCGCCCAAAAGTTTGATTTACCCGTAAAAATGGTAATCTGCCCGAACTATCCGGAGAAAACTTGCCCGGTTCTGGATCGGGCTTATGAAGGCGAAGGGTATCTTGTGGGCTCGGATAAGTTTGACGGCATGCCTTCGGAAAAAGCCAAATGGGAAATCACGAAATTCGTGGAGGGCGGAAGGAAGATTCAGTACAAGTTGAGAGATTGGTCGGTTTCCCGTCAGCGTTACTGGGGCGCTCCGATCCCGATGATTCATTGCGGGAAGTGCGGCATCGTTCCTGTTCCGGAAAAAGATCTGCCGGTGTTTTTACCGGACGACGTGGATTACCGGCCAAAAGGCATACCGCCGCTCGCCAGTTCCGGGAAGTTCGTGGATGTTAAGTGTCCAAAGTGCGGCGCAGAAGCCAAGCGTGATTCCGAAACCCTGGATACTTTTGTGGATTCCTCATGGTACTACTTCCGCTATACTGATCCGCATAATAATAAAGCGCCTTTCGATAAATCAAAAGCAAAACACTGGCTGCCGGTCGATTTGTATGTGATCGGCGCAGAGCATACGGTTCTGCATCTCCTTTACTCGCGTTTCATAACTAAGTTCCTGCACCATGAGGGCTTCTTAAATTTCCAAGAGCCCTTTCTGAAGCTCCGTCATCTGGGACTTATTCTCGGGACGGACGGTCAGAAGATGTCAAAAAGCAAAGGAAATGTGATAAACCCCGATCCTCTGATCGAGGAGTTTGGTGCCGATACGGTGCGGCTCTATGAAATGTTCATGGGGCCGTTTGAGGAAGGACAGCCATGGGATTCAAAAGGCATACTTGGCGTGCATCGGTTTTTACAGAGAGCATGGAAGTTATTTACAGAGACCAGAGACAAGAGACAAGGGGAAAAGGACGAAAGCGACAATATTAAAAAATTACTGCATAGAACTATTAAAAAAGTTAGCGAGGATATTGAGAATTTTAAATTTAACACCGCAATTTCAGCATTGATGATTTTGCTGAACGAAATGGAAAAACAAGATTCCCCGTCTCTTGTTTCTTGTCGCTTGTTTCTTAAACTGCTTACGCCTTTTGCGCCGCATATGTCTCAAGAATTATGGAACGCAATGGGCAACAAAACCTTTCTTGATTTCGAGGAATGGCCGGAGTACGATTCGGAACTGATCAAAGAAGAAACCTTTATGTTGGTGGTTCAGATTAACGGTAAGATGCGCGACGTATTTGAAGTTCCGGTCGCAACTACCGAAGAAGAGGCGGAAAAGTTGACTTTAGAACGTGAGAAAGTCAGTAAGTATCTTGGCTCTAAAAAACCGCGTAAAATAATTTACATCCCGAAGCGGTTGATAAATATCGTTATTTAAGTATAAAATTACGGCATGTGCGGCATCGTCGGCTATATCGGCAAACAAAAAGCATTGCCGATCGTACTTGATGGCATAAAAGCCCTTGAGTATCGCGGTTATGATTCCGCGGGTGTTGCTATTCTTGCGAGAGAAGAAGTTTTCAGCGATAAAGCCGTAGGTAAAATCGCGGCGTTGGAATCCAAGCTTGCAGATACAGTGTCAGATCGGAAGAGCACACGTCTGA
>CAZVKF010000059.1:0-5325 GCA_964627585.1 uncultured Candidatus Saccharibacteria bacterium
CGGTAGCTTCGCGGTTCTGATTTATAAATCATATGCGTATGCGGGCAATTCATGGCCTTGAGATAATAGTTTCCGTCGTCGAGCTTCATTGCCGGGTACATGCTTTCTGCATAATAGGGAATGTGGCCTGACATTTTATATAGATCTTCCTTTGCGATATGCGGAGTGGTAACGCGTTCGTAGCCCCATTCTTCCTCCACTTCTTTGGCGTACTTTTCTATTTCATCCCGCACTACAGTGCCTCGAGGCAGCCAAAGCGGCAGCCCGGGTCCGACTTCTTTTGCAAAAGTGAAAAGTTTTAACCGTTCGCCAAGCACGCGATGGTCTCTTTTTTTTGCCTCTTCTTCCTGCCATATATATTTTTCCAACTCTTCCTTAGTTCTAAAAGCGATGCCGTATATTCTTTGAAGCTGCGGATTTTTGGCGTCGCCGCGCCAATACGCTCCGGCGATTTTGGTTAGATGGAATGCCTCATGGTTGATTTCTTGCGTATTCTTCACATGCCCGCCGCGACAGAGGTCAGTGAAATAGGGTTCAGGGGATAGGGTATGGGGTTTAGGGGAAGTGTAATAAACAGTCAACGGCTTTTTTTCTTTGGCGAATTCTTTGATTAGGTCAAGTTTGAACTGCTGATTGGCGAAAAGTTTTTTGGCTTTTGCCGATGTTATTTTTTCGCCCCAAAAATACAGTTTTTCGGCAATCAATCTCCGCATTTCGCGCTCGAATTCATTGAGGTCTTCCTGTGTTAGCGTGCGCGGCAGGAGAAAATCATAATAGAAGCCGTTTTCAATCGTCGGCCCAATGCCGAGCTTGGCGTCCGGAAATTTTTTCAATACCGCCGCCGCGAGAAGATGAGCCAAAGAATGACGGATGGAGTCAAGCATATTGTTAATGCAGTTGCAGGCGTTCGCAGTTCAGCTTTGGTTCGTCGTTTCGCCAGGACAGCCGGCCGTTTATTAAAACCGGATTGTTCTCCTGCCATACGGCGGCATTCTTCGCGAGCATATCCGAGAATACTATAACTTCCATCGCGTCGCTGAAATCCTCAACTTTTGCGAAAAGCATCGGCTGGCCGAGTTTTGTCATCGTCTTTTTTATCTGGGAAATTATGCCTGCGACACGCGTTCGGTATTCAGATTTTCCTCCGCCAGCCGGCGGATTAATGAGTTGTTGTATGGAGCTGGTCCTTTCATTTTTAATTTTTTCCGCGAATTGATTCAGCGGATGATCTGATACGTAAAGCCCCAGGAGTTCTTTTTCCCATGCCAATAATTCCTGTTTTGTTGCCGCCACAGCGGGTTTTAGGCGCAAGGTACCGACCGCGGCGGCGCTTCCGAAAAGATTTACTTGCGATATTTCCCGCGATTTTCTCGTCCTGCTTGCGAACGTTAAAATTTCCTCAATGTTCGCCAGCGTTTCGGCGCGTTCGATTTCTAAAGAATCCAGCGCCCCGCATTTTATTAAGCTCTCCAGCGATTTCTTGTTAAGGTCTTTGTGCTGCACCCTCATAAGCAGATCTTCAAGGTTCCGGAACGGCCCGTTCTTATGCCTTTCTTCGATTATCGCGGCGACGATATTGCCGCCGACGTTTTTAACGGCCAGAAGTCCGAAACGGATATTTTTGTCTTCCGGCTGGAAAACTACGGAACTTTTGTTTATGTCGGGAGGAAGAACGAGAAAGCCCTCTTTTTTTGCTTCGCTTATCAAGAACGCCGTTCTTTCAATGTCGCCGGCGTCGGCGTTAAGCAATGCGGTCATGAATTCAACCGGAAAATGGGCTTTTAGATACGCCGTCTGATATCCGATTAGCGCGTAACAAGCTGCATGGCTGCGGTTAAATCCGTAGCGGGCGAATGGCGGAAAAAGTTCCCAAATCTCATTGGCTGTCCTTGCGTCAATACCGTTTTTAGTCATGCCGGAAATAATTTTTTCGCGCTGTTCGTCCAGAAGAGATTTTATCTTTTTACCGATTGCCTTGCGCAGCGTGTCCGCTTCGGCGAGTGTGTAGCCGGCGAGATCGCGGGCAATCTGCATCATTTGTTCCTGATACACGCCGATGCCGTAGGTATTTTTAAGGATGTGTTCAAGGCGGGGATGAAGATAGTTAATTTTTTCCTGGCCGTGCTTTCTACGGATGAAAGAAGGAATAAGTTCCATCGGGCCCGGGCGATACAACGCAACAAGCGCGATCAAATCTTCAAGTTCGCTCGGAACCAAATCCTTCATGTAACGCCGCATGCCGCTTGATTCGAACTGGAAGACGCCGGTGTTGTCGGCATGCTGCAGCAGCGTAAATGTCTTTTTGTCATCCAGCGGTATTTCGGCGATGTTTATTTTTTCGCCGCGGCATTCCCTAACCAGGCGGATGGCGTCTTCAATAATTGTCAGGTTTTTGAGTCCGAGGAAATCTATTTTAAGCAGGCCGAGGTCTTCAATACTGTGCATTTCAAACTGGGTGATGATGGAGTTGTCGTCTTGCGGCGAGCGCTGAAGCGGCACATAGTTGGTCAGATCGTCGTTTGCAATTACGACGCCGCAGGCATGGACCGAGGCATGCCGCGCCACGCCTTCAAGATGCATGGCCGCGTCTATTAGCCGTTTGGCATCGGGGTTTGTCGAGTAGAGTTCCTTAAGTTCGCCAATCTGCATCAGCGCCGCTTTCAAGTTCGCGGGAATTTTACTGCCTTCGGCGTCAACGAGGTGAAAGGGTATAAGTTTAGCCACCTGGTCGCAGAAGCCGTATGAAATGCCCATAGCCCTTCCGGAGTCGCGTACGGCCGCGCGCGCCGCCATTGTTCCGAAAGTTATAATCTGCGCCACGCGATTTTCCCCGTATTTTTCGCGGACATAGGCGAGAACTTCGTCTCGGCGGCGGTCGGTAAAATCAATGTCAATGTCGGGCATTTGTATGCGGTCGGGGTTGAGGAAGCGTTCAAACAGCAGGTCGTATTTCAGCGGATCGATGTCGGTAATGCCGAGTACGTAGGAGATCAAACTGCCGGCAGCCGAACCGCGGCCGGGACCTACGACAATTCCGCGTTCTTTCGCCCAATTTACGAAATCCTGAACGATAAGAAAGTAATCCGCAAAGCCCATTTTGCCGATGACGCCCAGTTCGTAGTCGAGGCGGTGCTGAATTTCGGAGGTGACAGTCGCGTATCGTTTGGGCAGTCGTTCCGCTGTCAGCTCTTTTAAGACGGCGAGCGAATCCTCCGGATGATTGTCTTTGGCGTCTTTGAATTTAGGTAACTGCACCGTTCCCAACTTTAATTCGAAGTTGCACGCTTCTGCTATGCGGAGCGTATTGTCCATTGCTTCGGGGACATCTTCAAAAAACTTCGCCATTTCCTCGGCGCTCCTCATTGAAAAGTCATCATCGCGCATGGTAAGACGATCGTCGTCGCTAAGGCGGTTTCCCGTTTGTACCGCGAGAAGGATGTCGTGGAACTGCGCGTCTTCGGAATTTAGATAATGTATGTCCTGCGTAGCGACGAGCGGTATTCCGGTTTCGCGGGAAATTTTTATGAGGCCTTCTTGTGTTTTCAAAGTTTCTTTTATGGCGGGATGGGCGCCGATTTCGAGGTAATAGTTTTCGCTGCCGAAAATTTTCTGGTAGTCCAGCGCCGCACGTTTTGCGTCTTCATACCGATCCTGCAGCAGCAGGCGCGAAACTTCTCCGGAAAGACATGCCGAGAGCGCAATGAGTCCTTCGCTGTGTTCGCGCAGAAGTTCTTTGTCCATTCGCGGCTTATAGTAGAATCCTTCGAGATTGGCTTTGGTTACGAGCTTGATCAGATTTTTCCATCCGATCTCGTTTTTACACAGCAGAATAAGATGGAAGTACTTGTCGTCTATTTTGGGCGTTTTATCGAAACGACTGTGCAGTGCGATATAGGCCTCTACGCCAAGAATCGGCTTGATTCCGGCCTTCACGGCCTTTTTATAAAATTCAACGGCGCCGTACAGATTGCCGTGATCCGTCAGTGCCAGCGCATCCATGCCGAGGGTTTTGGCCTTTTTAACTAAATCATCGATTTTGGTTAAACCGTCGAGGAGTGAATAATGCGAATGCGTGTGAAGGTGAACAAATTTCATAAATCTTATATCTTACGGAAACACTATTGTAATCATAAAGAACTTTTCAAGATAAAAAAAGACCCGACTTGAGGATAAGTCGGGCGGGCGAATGCGTTATCGGCGCGGATAAAGCCGGACTACGCCGGTTTTTCATCCGCACGATAACTTTCCAGAGCGGTATGAATAAACTTTGAAAGCATTTTGAAAGTTTTTATATCCGGTTCAATGTCCATTTGTCTCTTTCTCAGTTCTCTTAATTTTCCGAGTGCCCATGCGTGTGCTCTGCGCTCTTCGCCCGTAATCAGTTCCAAATAGAGTTCATGTTCCTCCGGGCTTGCGTCTTCCGGCCGTTTTCGCTCGATAGCCTCAAGTTTTTCATTTAAAGAAATGAGTTCCGGATTTTTGCTGTGCCCTATTTCGTGAAGCAGGACATACATGGAGCCGCTTGCGGACAGAAAGTCCGCTATTTTTACCTCCGGACCCTTTTCCGTTTCGACCGCGATTGCGCTTAATCTCGTGAAAATCAGTCGTTTGGATTCCGGATAATATTCGGCAAAATCCGGAAAATATTCCGTTTCAATAAGTTCGATGTCTTTACTCAGGCCGATTTCCGGAGAGCGTAGGGACAGCGTCCAGTCGGGTGTTCGATAATATACATCTTCCACTTTCAAGCCCGTAAGGGGCGTTCCGTCTTTGCGCCTAAATTCTATGTGGTCTAGCGAAATTTTCGATGCCGGCTGGGAATAGACGATTTCTATTTCGCCGTTCGACCGCTCAACGGTGTTTTTATCCGGTCCTTTTTCCGGTTTAGATATGGGCAAGTTCTCTTTTTCCATGGCGGCAATTTACTACTTCGCGATTGGTTGTAATATAACAAATATGAAGTCGGGAAAACAAGTTTACATTGTCGGCATAGATGAAGTTGGGCGGGGCGCCTTAGCCGGGCCGGTTGTTGTTGCGGCCGTGGCAATCCCTAAAGAATTAAGAGTAAGGAACTATGAATTAGGGAAACTTAAAGATTCCAAGAGGCTTTCTTCGGCGCGGCGCGAGAAATGGGCGGCATATATCAAGAGCAACTCTCTGATTTTAAGCGCAACCGCGCGCGTTTCGGAGAAAATCATTGATAGGATCAATATTACGAATGCCGCAAATCTTGCCGCCACCCGTGCCTTCCTTAAATTAGCCACTAGCCACTGGGGTATAGCCACTAGAGCAAAAGTGATTTTAGACGGCGGACTCTATCTTAAT
>CAZVKF010000060.1:0-5244 GCA_964627585.1 uncultured Candidatus Saccharibacteria bacterium
GGTCATTGCTTTGGGCCAGAACAAGGAAAAGATTGCAAGAATAGTAGAAATTTTATTGAATGACTTCGCAAAAGGAGCCCATGAGCTTCTTGACAAAATATATAGATTACCCGCTTAAAATTAAATAAATTATTCGATTTTTTTATATCTCTAATTCGTACGAATAGTGGAATAAGAAAATAACTAATCGCCAACAAAAATGGTTCGGCTAACTGCTTCGACAAGTTTTGTTTACAGAATAATCAATGCGTTCTAAAATTATCGATATGACAAAACGTGTCCCGGTTATTGCGGGTTTTGCGCTGATCGCCGCCTTGGCGGTTTTCTTATACTTTTATTTTGCTTCAAAAAACGCAGAGGTTGTGGAGTTTAAATTGGCCGACAGCGTTGTGACGTTGGACGTGCCTGCGGGGTCTTTGCCGGCTGGGTTCAAGACCGATGCGCTCAAGGTAACGGAAGTAGGTAAAGATGAAGCGCCGTTAAAAGCCGACGACGGCTCAAAAATTTACGCATATAAGTTGGAGCCCGAGGGACTGGTGTTCAAAAAGCCGGTCACTGTTTCGCTCGCCCTTGTGGGCGCGAATAATACGGCTCCCTTGGTATTTTCCGTTTCTCCGGAATACGGCGTGGAATTGCTGGACAAAACGTCTGTTGTCGTGGACCAAAAGGAAAAGAAAACCGTTGTTTCGGCCGATGTCAAACATTTCAGCCAGATAGTGGTTTCTCGGGACGGCATATTTGAAATAGAAAGGCCGGATACGATCCGCCAAGCGGTCGGACAAACATTTTCCGTTCCGGTCCAGATCCGCAAAGCGGATAATATCCCGGTTCTGCGTTCCAGTGCGGGCACTACCTATGAAACGACATTTGAAACGACATTGAAAAGCTGGGCCCTGGCCGGCACTTACGATACTAGTCAAGTGTTAACGCCGACCCATGTTGCCGATAAACCAGCCGACATGCCGATCGAGGGATATGCTTATACTGCGACCGCGGACTTCACCTGTGAACGGGTTGGTGGCAGCATAATTTACTATTACGCCGATCTGGTTTATGTACTTGATACCGTCGTAAGGAACAGTCTCGGCGAAATAGATAGCGGCGAAACGCGGCATGATCTCACGGGGAGAAACGCTTTTACGGCCGTCATTGGGGTCCAGTGCGTAGCGAATCTGCCTCGACCCACGGCCGTTGATATTAGCCAGCCGTCACATCCGGACTGCCCGCAGGATAGCGACGGCGGTAACAATCCGGGAACTCGCGGGGTATGCCTTGAAGCGAATGGGGCGCGGATGCAGGACGAATGTTTTGACGAGTCAGCGCTCAATGAGTGGTCATGCGACGTGAATAACCCCGGCTTTTGCACGAGCCAGATTGTCAATTGCCCGGGAAGATGCGAGAACGGGGCCTGCTTGCCGTTATAAGGGGATAGTGAGTGCGCCAGTTATGCTATAATATAAAAAAGGTCGCGGTGATTATTTCGCGATATAAATTTCCATGATGAATTATTGGGGCAATATGATGGGCTGGGGAGGCGGCATGTATGGACTCGGTTTTTTCGGGTTTCTTTTCCAGCTCGGCATTCTTATACTTTTAGTTCTTGCGATCGTCTGGCTCTGGCAGCAAATCAGTAAGAAATAATAATATATGTGGCTGAAGAGATTGTAATAAGGCCTGCAGATGCAGGCCTTATTAGTTTTTCTAAACCCGCCGCCCTTAATGGATTGCGGGCTTGTTGTCGAGAATCAGGCGGTGCAGCAGTTCGGGCGTTATGCCGAGCAGGCGGGCGTGCCGGTGAAAGAAGTAGTCGCGCGCCAGCGCCTCATCGAGCTTGTTGAGCGAGTAAAAGCCGAACGAGCCGTTGTTGCGCTCAAGATTGCGGTAATGCACGATCGCGACCATGCCGTTTTTGCCGATCGCGTAGCGCAGTCGTGACTTCTCTTCCGGTTCCATGCTGCAGCGGTCGGTTATTTCAAAATCGCCTACAACTTCCCACGTTTCTTTTGCCATAGAACCTCCTTCAGTCGTTTTTTGGCGCCAAGACGCGGAACATCTTGCAATCGTTCCGAAGGTTATGGAGCATATTGTAGAAATTCAGAGCTTCGGCCTTGATTCTTGCCTCGTAGTCATCATGTGTGAGGGGCGCAATTTCTTCGGGATCGTCAGCCGGCGAAACGGCGTAAAAAGTTTCATTGGTGGATGGGACCCTCATATACATATAGATTGAAACGGGCTTGCCGTCCGCTCCAACAAGGGTTGCCGCTATGCCGTTCATCAGAACGCCTTCTTTGCTCATCAGCATGACTTGCAGATGGGTTTTGCCGCCGTCGCAGATGCCGCCGCCGATGATTAGGATGCGGTTGTCGGCGAAAACAGGATGGGAAAGAGATAGAAAAAGTAGGATAAGCAGAGAAACCGAAACTTTCATATATACCTCCTTTTAAATAGCACATATAGTATAGTACAAATTTCACGATTTGTCAAAAAATTGACAAACTTGAAAATATGGCTATACAATGACACCAGAATTTAAATATTTTAATAAGGGTTCAAATGGATTTCGGGCTGACTGAAGAGCAGGGGATGCTTAAGGAAAGCACGCGCGATTTCATGAACAGCGACAGGGTTAAGCGCTGGATTAAAGGGGCGCAGGAAACAAAGGAGTATCCTTACGACTTCATGCGCGCCGCGGCGGAGCAGGGCTATCTCGGCATGTGCATTGATCCGAAATACGGCGGTTCGGGATTAAGCTGCCTCGACGCCGTCATCGCTTTTGAGGAAATTGCTTACGCTTCGGCGGCGCTTTCGCTCTGCGTTCTTGTCCAAAATTCGCTCGCCGCTTTTGCGATTGAAACATTCGGAAACGATGCGCAGAAAGAACGATATCTGCATTTAATGACGGCAGGGGAACTGTTTGGCTGCTTTGCCAATACCGAACCGGATGTCGGTTCCGATGCGAAAAATATCAGAACGCGCGCCGAGCGCAGGGGAGATAAATGGATTCTAAACGGCACCAAGCGATTCATCACCAGCGCTTCGGTATCCGGTGTTGCGGTAGTTTTCGCAAGAACCGCCAAGCGCGAAGCGGGTTCGCCCGGAATCACCGCCTTTGTCATAGACGTAGGCGGCAATGTTTCGGGATATCACCTGGACAAGATTGAGCCGAAAATCGGACAGCACGGTTCAACGCTCTGCGAGTTTACTCTGACCGACTACGAGGCCTCCGACGAGAACGTGCTTGGCGAAGCCGGCAACGGCTGGGAGGTATGCGACGGCACTTTTCTTCATTCACGCGTGTGGATTGCGGCGCAGGGCGTCGGAATTGCGCAGCGCGCCTTTGACGAGGCGGCGAGGTACACGCTTTTTGACCGTCAAACGTTCGGACAGCCGATTTTTAAGCACTCGGCGCACGAATTCGCCGATCTAAAAACGGAAATTGAATCGGCGCGTTTGCTGACTTACAAGGCGTCATGGCTCGAGGATTCCGACAGCCCGGATTTGACCGAGGTTTCTTCAATGGCCAAGCTTTCCGCCGCGGAGACGGCTGAAAAATCGGCGCGTCTTTTCTTCCGGAAATGCGGCGGATTAAGTTATGCCGCCGAATCATTGTCTTCGCGGCTTTTGATGGATGCGCTTGCGCTTCCGATTTACGAAGGTCCGTCAGAAATCCAACGGCTTATCATCGCGAAGAAAATCGCGGAATCGTTCAGTAGATGATTGATTATTAAAAAGCCACGGCTTGCGCCGCGGCTTTTTGTCAGTTAGAGTATGGGCAGAAAATTGATAATTCAAAAAAGGAATATTATGCCGAAAAAAGAACGCAAATCGCGCTTTGAAACGCTCTCCGGAATAGAGCTTAAGGCCGTATACAGGCCGGATGACCTGCCGGATTTTCATTTGCTGCCAAGAGAAGTACAAGAGGCGTTGATGAGGACATATAAGGAATCGCTCGGCGACCCCGGACATTATCCGTTCAGGCGCGGCATTTATCCGTTCGGTTATCGCGCGCAGCTGCCGACTTTAAGGCAATTTTCCGGCCAGGGGTTGGCGCCGGACACCAATGAACGTTTGCATTATTTGATCGGCCTCGGCGAAACCGGACTTTCCATCGCGTATGACCTCGTAACGCTTATGGGCCGCGACTCCGACAATGAGGATTGGTCGCTCGGTTATGTGGGTAAAGACGGAGTGGCAGTGGATACTTTTGCGGATTATGAAGACATGCTTGCCGGCATTCCTTCAGACAGATTTGCCATTTCGGAGACGATCAATTTTCCGGCCATAGTATTTTTCTGCATGCGCCTTGCCAAGGCGAAAAAAGAAGGCGTGCCGTTCAAAAAACTCCGCGGCACCATGCAGGCCGACATACTCAAAGAGATTATCAGCCAGAAAGAATACCGCTTTCCGCTTAAGCACGGCATGCGGCTTGTGGGCGACATGATGGAATATTGCATCGGGAATCTTGATCTGGGATTTTATCCCGTCAGCGTTTCCGGCTATCACATGAGCGAGGCCGGGGCTTCCTCGGTGCAGGAGCTCGCTTTCACGCTGAAAAACGGGTTCACTTATTTGGAATACTGCGCCTTAAGGAATCTGGATTACAATGCCGTGGCTGCCAGGACTTCATGTTTCTTCAACTGCAAAGGATTTTGGGAAGACGTGGCGAAATTCCGAGCCGCGCGGCGCATCTGGGCCAAGCTGATGAAGGAGCGCTTCGGCGCGCAAAATCCGCGCTCGATGATGCTGCGCTTCCACACCCAAACCGGCGGCAGCACGCTCACGGCGCAGCAGGCGGAGAACAATGTCGCGCGCGTGGCGTTCCAGGCCCTGTCGGCCGTGCTGGGCGGAACGCAATCCCTGCACACCAACGGGATGGACGAGGCGCTCGGTCTGCCCACGGAAAAGGCCGCGCTGGTAGCCCTGCGCACCCAGCAGATCGTGGCCCACGAGACGGGCGTCGCGGACACGGCGGACCCCCTGGCGGGCTCGTACTTCGTCGAGGCGCTCACCGACGAGATCGAAACGCGCGTAATGGAGTACATCGAGCGCGTCGAGGAAATGGGGGGCTCCATCGCCGCGATCGAGCGGCGCTTCTTTCAGAACGAGATCCGCGACACCGCCTACCAGACCCAGCGCCGGATCGACGCCGGCGAAAAGGTGATCGTGGGCGTGAACCGCTACGTGAGCGCGGAAGCCTTCGAGCCGGAGATCTTCCGCGTGGACGACGCGCTGCGGGAGCGGCAG
>CAZVKF010000061.1:0-2446 GCA_964627585.1 uncultured Candidatus Saccharibacteria bacterium
ATTCTTCGGACGCATATTAAGCGTTATCCGGTTGAATATCACGCCCAGACCGCCGTGGAGGCCGCTCTTGATTTACGAGATATGCTGGGCATAACCGGAAAGTTTAACGTTGATGCAGTTGAAAAAATCGGCATCTGCTCTTCCGAAGCCACGCGGACTATTATCGGAGGGAAGTCGAAAAAAACCTCCGACACCAAAGAATCCGCAGATCATTCCATTTACTACGTTTTGGCAGTGACTCTTATTGACGGGAAAATGGGGCTTGAACAGTATAGTCCGGAGCGTTTACGCGACCCGGAAGTGTTGCGGTTGATAGAGCGCATGGAAGATGTGCGGGAGAGCGGCGAGTACACCAAGCAGTATTATGACTCAACGCGCCCGAAATTCACGGTTTGCGTGTCAATTAAACTTGGCAGCGGCGATAAGACAGAGGTAGCTGTGGCAGAAAGAACCGTGGCCAAAGGCCATTTCGCGAGGCCGATGCGCGATTACGAATTGATTGAGAAATTCAATTATTTATGCGGCCAGCGGGTCAGAAAGAAAATGCGCGAAAAAATTCTTGATGCCGTCTGGCATCTGGAGGAGGTGCGGCTTGAGGACTTTGCGAAGATTCTGCAGGAGGCGTGCCGTAATGAGTAGTCGTCGCAAAACCGCTGGCGCAAAACTTCGCGAACTTTTTGATAGACCCCTTTTCTTCCTTTTCGGGGCATTCAATCCTCTTACCGTTCTCCAAATTCAGCATTTCGGCTCTCCGGCGGCTTATGTTTCGGGCGCGGCAGTCGCGACAAGCCTGGGCCGTCTTGATGAGGGGCGCATTCTGAGGCAGGAGATGGGGCATCTTGTAAAGCAGATGACCATGGTGTCGGATTTGCCTCTTATCGTTGACTGCGACACTGGCTTGCTTTCGGCGACAGAACGCAGGAAAGCCGATCGCAATCAGTACTTCAACGAATACGAAGCAGTTCTGAAAACGGTGCAGGAGATGGAACGCGCCGGCGCTGCGGCAGTGCAATTGGAAGATCAGATGCTTCGCAAGAAACGTTGCGGTCATTTGGACGGCAAGGAACTTCTGCACATTGACGGTATGCGCACAAAAATAATGGTCGCATGCGCCCAGCGCAGAAGCAAAGATTTCGTAATCGTTGCCAGAACGGACGCGAGATCGGTTGAGGGATTGGACGGAGCGATTCAGCGCGCGAATTACTATAAAGACGCGGGCGCCGACATGATTTTTCCGGAAGCGCTGCAAACGGTCGAAGAGTTCATCGAATTCCGAAAGCAGGTTCCGGGTATTCCGTTGATTGCAAATTTCGCGGAGCTCGGAAAAACGTCAGTTGACGGCGCGCGGCAGCTTTGTGACGCCGGATACCAGATGGTGTTATTCCCGGCGATAGGCATCAGGAGAATGTCAAAAGTATTTTTTGATATGATGCGCGAGATAACCGAGCGGGGGAGTGCGGAGCGGATTGCCAATGGCGGCAATATCATTACGCGTGATGAGATGAATGAATTTTTGAAACAGAATTCTAAATTATACAAATAAACGGCTTCGTAAGGAGCCGTTTTGATTTTTAAAGAGGAGGGAACAAAAACCGGCCGCGTTGCAGACCGATTTTACTTGTCTAAATTACGGCTCACCCCAGATAAATATTAAGGCTGCTACCCAGAAAACAAGAAAAAATATCTGAATCACGCCTAAAAAGTAAACTCCCAACCCGTATAGAACTAAGTTCTGCCAGAATCCTTCCGGCGACAAAGCATATTTTACCAAGAGAAAAACCCATACCGGAATGAAAGCGACAGCGCACGCGACAACGCTTAGAAGAATTCGTCCTATCATGTCTATCCTCCCCAATATATTGTTGCTAAGAACCCTTACGTTATAAGATATTCACAAAATATGTCAACACTTGACGGCATTTGAATATTTGTTAATATGCGTTTATATCCGCAGACAGCGGGCTCCGCCGATTGGCGGACTAAGACCCGCCGAGGAACGCATTGTTTTTTCTGCGGGTTAATACCCGTTTTTTATTATGTTAACGCGGCAACAAAAAACCGAGATTATCGAGAAAGGCAAGAAGCTGCTCGCAAGAAGCAAGAATGTCATTTTAGTCGATTTCAGCCGCACTTCGGCGGAAGCGATACGGAGATTGCGCTCCACTTTGAGAACGAAAGAATCTCCGCTCGCAGTTATCAAGAAGCGTCTTTTGAAACTGGTTTTTAAAAACATTGGTGTTGATTTTAACGCCGATCAATTGAAGACGTCCGTTGGCGCAATTTTCGTTTCCGGAGATTTAAGCCATGTCGCGGGCGATGTTTATAAATTCGGCAAAGAAAACGAAGGATTTAAGATTCTCGGCGGATACGACACGGCGACAAAAGAATTCGTTGATGCCGCCACCGTAAACCGCATTGGGCAATTGCCGCCGAAAGAAGTTTTGCT
>CAZVKF010000061.1:2456-5120 GCA_964627585.1 uncultured Candidatus Saccharibacteria bacterium
AAATTCCTCATCGCATTAAATGAAAAAAGCAAAAAGGTCGTATCATAATATACAATCATGGATAAATATAACGATATAATTTCAAAACTTGAATCATTGAGCGTTGTAGAAATTGCGGATCTTGTGAAGACGCTTGAAGAAAAGTGGGGTGTTTCAGCCGCCGCGATGGCCGCTCCCGCGGGAGCCGGAGGCGCGGCAGCCGCCGTTGAAGAAAAAACCGAATTCAATGTGATTTTGAAAACTTCGGGAGAACAGAAAATTAACGCCATCAAAGTCGTGCGTGAAGTGACGGGCTTGGGCCTGAAAGAGGCCAAGGACCTCGTTGACGGCGCGCCAAAGACCGTAAAAGAAGGATTGAAGAAAGAAGAGGCGGAAGAGCTCAAGAAAAAACTGGAAGCGGCGGGAGCGACGGCGGAGATACAATAAGGCCCGGAGCTTTATTGTGCCGCTTGGGCGACTAGCTCAGTGGTAGAGCGTCCCGTTCACATCGGGGAGGCCGAAGGTTCGATCCCTTCGTCGCCCACGGCGAAATTAGCGCAAAAACCGGCCGACTTGAAAAGAGCCGGTTTTTGTTATATAATACGATTACTATGAAGATGGAAAAATTTCCGGTTCCCCAACAGCCCGAAAAAAAACAAAACGAAAAAGAAGGCGAAGGGCGGCACAGTTCCGAAGAAAAAAGCAATTATGAGGATTTTGAACAAAAAGTCCAACTTAAGGTTGAACAATGGAAGAAGGAGAGAGAACGGAAAGAGATGGAGAAAAAAGAGCGGTTGCAAAAAATAAGCGAAACGTACAACGAGGGCGCGCGCGGATATCAGAAAGGAATTGAAGAGTGGCAGGAAAAGGAAAAAACCGGCGAAAGCGCCGCAGTGCGTCCCGAAACCGATATGCGGGCATTGCGCACGCGCTACATTGAGCTTCAAGATTTATTAAAACAAAAAGCAGGAGAAATGGGAGATACGCGCAGAGCGGTTGATACCGCAAAAAAAAGAAATGAATCTTGGCCCACTGAAGCGGATTATCGCGAAAAAGAACAGCAGTGGCAGTTTCTTCGCAGGGAATTTCTTGAATTAGAGAATAAACTCGGAGATCAAAAACCGGCAGAAGACGAATTCATATTAGGAACTCCTTCAGAACCGTTTGAGGAAAAAGAGGAACATAAACTGCCCGAAATGCCGGAACAAGAACCGGAAAAAATAGAAGCTTCAACGCCAGTCGAAGATGAAAAAGAAACGTCCAAGTTAAGCCGCCGCGAGTTTTTGAAAGTTATGCTCGGCATCCCGAGAAAAAAAGAAGAGCCACAAGAAAAGAAAGATGAAATAAAAAAAGAAACTCCGATTATTGAATTGAAAGAGGAGCAGGTCTTTGAAGAACCGGAGGGGGGAGCGCGTAAATACAAAGAAGGAATGGAACGCTGGCAGAAAGCCAGAAAAAGAAAAGCGGGTGCCGGGGCGCGCTCATATCGTGAAGGCGTGAAAGAACGGCAGAACAAAAAACCCGAACGCCGTAAAGAAATAAAAAGAAAGAAAAAAACGGCTCCCAAAAAATCAGCCGCAAAAAAGAGAAGTTCTCCGGGATAACAGGGGCGATTGTGGATAATTAGTGCATAAATGGCTTAAGACAATAGGTTTTAAGCCATTTTTTATTTATGTTGCGATTTTGGAAATTTATGAGAGGGTGGGGTATTATTAAATCATAGTGGGGAATGGTGGATAACTATGGGGATAACCACTATATTCTGGGGATATGTTTATTGGGGAATATCAACATAATTTGGATTCAAAAGGACGGGCGGCTATTCCCGCAAAATTCCGCTCCAAAGTTTCCGGGGGCGCAATTATTACGCGCGGCTTGGATTTCTGCCTTTTTCTTTTCGGCAATAAAGAGTGGGAAACGCTGGCGCAAAAACTCATTACGCTTCCGTTGGCGCAAGCGAATTCGCGGGCTTTTGTCCGTTTGATGCTTGCCGGCGCGATGGACGTCGCCTTGGATCAACAGGGCAGAATTCTTATTCCCGATTATTTGCGGAAGTACGCCGGTCTTAAAAAGCAGATTGTTGTCGCGGGATTGTACAACCGCATTGAGATATGGGATTCGGAGCGATGGCAGCAATACAAACAGAAGACCGAAGGTGCATCTGATGAAATAGCGGAGAAACTCGGAGAACTCGGAATTTGATGCACGCACCCGTTCTTTTAAATGAAGTAGTTAAAATGTTGGATCCTCAACCGGGAGAATTCTTTATTGACGGAACCGTTGACGGAGGAGGGCATGCCGTTGCGATTCTTGAGAAAATTTTCCCGGATGGAAAATTTCTGGGGATAGATTTGGACAAAAATATGATAACGAAATCGAGAAAACGCCTGGAAAAATTCAAGAACGTCATTTTAATCAACGATAATTATGCGCGGCTTCCTGAAATTCTTGCTGAAAGTAATTTAGGCAAAGCGGACGGCTTGCTTCTTGATCTGGGGTTTTCTTCCGAG
This sequence comes from uncultured Candidatus Saccharibacteria bacterium, assembly GCA_964627585.1. Classification (GTDB taxonomy): domain Bacteria; phylum Patescibacteriota; class Minisyncoccia; order UBA6257; family GWB1-45-9; genus CAZVKF01. The sequence goes on from CAZVKF010000061.1 coordinate 4,946, forward strand.
CAGTTGGAAAATTCCGGTCGCGGATTCAGTTTTCTGAAAAATGAACCGCTGCTGATGACTTACGATGATTCCGAAAAATCGGTAAAACAGATTCTCCGGGGATTACGCGAAAAAGAACTCGCGTACGTCATCAAGACGTTCGGGGAAGAAAAATTTGCGAACCGTATCGCGCACG
>CAZVKF010000062.1:0-4850 GCA_964627585.1 uncultured Candidatus Saccharibacteria bacterium
CGCAAGCTTGACGATTACGTAGGGGTCGCTCCGAAGGAATTTGAAAAAGACATCAAATCAACCGGCTTTTACCGCAACAAGGCAAAAAACATTCTGGCTGCGGCGAAAATGATTAAAGAAAAATTCAAAGGCAAAATCCCGAGAACAATGGAAGAAATCTTGACGATTCCGGGCGTGGCGCGGAAAACGGCGAATGTTGTTCTCGGCAACGCTTACGGTGTTATTGAGGGTATTGCCGTGGATACGCATGTGCGCCGGTTCGCGCTTAAGTTTGACCTCAGCGATTATGACAACCCCAATAAAATTGAACAGGATTTGATGCGGCTATTACCCCAAAAAGAATGGTTCAGTTTCACCTACCGTATGATTGAATACGGCCGGCAGGCATGTCCGGGGCGGAAACATGGTTGCAAAAACCATCCGCTCACGAAAATTTATCCGCCGGCGGCAAACCGCTGGCCGTGAAAAAAGCGGCATTAGCCGCCTTGTTTTTTTGATTCCGCCAAACGACGCTGGCGTCGTTCGCCCGCTTCTTCGCATCGTCTTTTTTCTTCATCGGTTTCCGGTTCAACCGGCGGGATTCCGGTCGGCAGCATATTCTCGTCCATGGCCACAAAGGTGAAATACATCGAGGCCACATGGCGAGATTCTCTTGTTTGAGTGTTTTCGGCGCATACTTTCACCCCGACTTCAAGCGACGTCCGCCAGGTTCTGTTTACCGCGGCTCTAAAAATAAGCGTTTCGCCTTCGCGCGCGGGGGCGAGAAAGCGCACCGAATCAAGAAGCAGGGTTACGCATATTTTCCCGCTGTGGGAGCGCGCGACGTAGCCGGCAAGGCGGTCGGCTATTTCAAGGACTCTGCCGCCGAACGCGGTTCTGTAAGAATTGAGGTCGTTTGGAAAAATATGATACGGATATTTATCAATGGAGGATTCCGAAACTTTTTTAGGCTTCATGCGTCCCTCTTTTATTAAAGTGCCCGTGAATGTATAATCTTCTATATATTTATGGCTAAAAAGAGATCTGTCAAATACATTTTCGTGGTCGGAGGCGTCATGTCGGGAGTGGGAAAGGGGGTTGCCAGCGCGTCCATCGGAAAGCTTCTCCGGGCGAGGGGTTTTGAAGTGACGGCCATGAAAATCGACCCGTATGTAAACGTTGACGCCGGTACGATGAATCCGACCGAGCACGGCGAGGTTTTCGTGCTTGACGACGGCATGGAATGCGACCAGGACGTCGGCAACTACGAACGGTTTTTGGAGCGCGATTTGTCCGCGGCGAATTACATGACTACCGGCAGCGTGTATCTCTCCGTCATCAATCGCGAAAGAAATCTTGGATACGGCGGAAAGTGCGTGGAAGTTGTGCCGCACATTCCTCTTGAAGTTTTGAATCGCGTTGACAATGCCGCATCCAAAAACAAAGCCGACATCGTCATAGTGGAAATCGGCGGAACAGTCGGCGAATACCAGAACATCCTTTTCCTTGAAGCCGTACGCATGTTGAAACTAAGAAAACCGCACGATGTTCTGCTGGTACTGGTGAGTTATCTGCCTTATCAGGGCAAAGAAGGCGAATTGAAAACAAAGCCGACGCAGTACGCGGTAAGGAGTTTAAACTCCGCCGGTTTGCAGCCGGATGTAATAATCGCCCGCGCGGAAGTGCCGCTTGATAAAAAAAGGAAAGAAAAAATAGCATTCAACTGCAATGTCAGCGAAAGCGACGTTGTTTCCGCCGCGGATGTCGGGAGTATTTACGAGGTGCCGGTTAATTTTGAAAAAGACGATTTAAGCAGGAATATTTTGGGAAAGCTGCGGTTGAAATCAAAAAGCCGCGATTTGAACGAATGGCAGAAGCTGGTGCGCGCGATAAAAAACTCTTCGGGAGAGGTGAAAATCGGCATTGTCGGAAAGTATTTCGGCACGGGAGATTTCGTCCTCGCCGATTCTTATATTTCCGTGATTGAAGCCGTGAAGCACGCCGCTTACGCGCTGAAGAGGAAGCCGGTGATTGAATGGCTGAATGCGGAAAATTTTGACTTAAAGAAGCTAGGTTCTTATAACGGGATAATTGTGCCCGGAGGATTCGGCGGCAGAGGCATAGAAGGAAAGATAAAAGCGATAAAGTATTGCCGCGAGAAGAAGATTCCTTTTTTCGGCTTGTGCTACGGCATGCAGCTTGCAGTGATAGAATTTGCGCGCTCGGTGGCTGGCCTCAAAGGCGCGAATACTGCGGAAGTAAATTCTAAAACAGCCGCGCCGGTTATAGATGTGATGCCTGAGCAGAGGGGAAAGATAGCAAAAAAAGAATATGGCGGCACGATGCGCCTCGGGTCTTATCCCGCGCTTCTTAAGCCCGGCACGATCGCTCACGCCGCCTATGGGCAGAATCGCATCTCTGAACGCCATCGCCATCGCTACGAGGTGAACCCGGTCTACATTGAGAAGCTGGAGAAAAAGGGAATGGTGTTTTCCGGGTTTTCTCCGGATAAAAGATTGATGGAGATTATGGAACTGCCGAAATCGGCGCATCCGTTTTTCGTCGGCACGCAGTTCCATCCCGAATTCAAATCCCGCCCTCTTTCGCCGCATCCGCTGTATCTGGAGTTTATGAGGGCGGCCATAAAAAATAAGTAAATGGCCTCTCTTATTATCGCCGTTATTTTTATCCTTCTTCTTGATGCCGTCGTTTCCGCCGTTGAGGCGGCCATTTATTCCGTGCCGTTGCACCGCGCGAGATTTTTGGCCGAAAGACATCGTCTTGGCAGAATACTTTTTTCTTTGAAAGAATCAATGGAGCTTCCGATAACCACTCTTATCGCTTTATCAAATTTCATCACCATAGCAGGCAGTATAGTGACTGGCGTCGTAGCCGTTAAGCTGTTCGGGGAAGAATGGGTGGGGATTTTCGCCGCCGCCCTCACTTTTTTAATAATGGTCTTCGGAGAAATTGCCCCTAAACGTCTCGGCGAGAGGTATTCTGAACCGGTCGCGCTTATCACCGCGCCCGCCGTCCTTGTTATTTCAAAAATTTTTACTCCGGTTGTATGGCTGATACGCATCCTTACCAGGCCTTTCATCGGCGGAATTAAAAAAACGACGTCCGAAGAGGAAATCGCATTCCTCGCAAAAGTTGCCGAGCAGGAGGGGGCGATTGAAAGCGGCGAAAGCCAGCTGATTCAGCGGGTTTTCCGGCTTAATGACATTACTGCGGCGGATATTATGACTCCGGCGCCGTTCGTGACATTCGTCGACGGCAACAAGACGGTCGGCGAGATCACGCAGTTTATTCAGACAACCACGCATTCGCGATTGCCGGTTTTTGACGGTGATCGTAATAATATTGTAGGGATGGTTCATCAGCGGAATCTTCTTATAGCTTTGAGCAGGGGGGAGATTGAACGTCCGGTGAAAGATTACGCCTGGGACGCGATGATTATTCCGGAGTCGCGTCTCGCTGACGACATTCTTCGCGACATGCGCGATAAAAGGACGCAGCTTGCGGTTGTTGTCTCGGATTACGGCGACGTTGTCGGTGTCGTGGGAATTGAAGACATAATTGAGGAGCTGGTAGGGGAGATAATCGACGAAAAAGATGTGGCGCCGGAATTCATCAAGCGCGTTTCAAAGAACGAGATTATTGTTCATGGCCAGACGCGCATTTCTTACGTAAATCATTTTTTTAACACCGACATTAAAAGCAAGAAGACGGTAAACGGATTTTTATTGGAAAAATTGGGAGAAGTTCCCGATGTCGGTTCGGAATCGGCGTATGGCGATTTGACTTTTTTCACGGAGGCAGTCGGGCCGCGCACTATTGACCGCGTCAGAATAATCCGGCATTCAGAAAAATAAAAAGCGGCCGAAAGGCCGTTTTTTTACTCGTTCCATTTCTTGGTAATTTCTTCCGGAGGCAGCTTCGCAATCCCGACCACTTTTTTTATTTCGGGGAATTCTTTTTTAAGCACCTCGCCCATTGCTTCGGCGATTTGATGCGCGGCGCATCCGCAAAAGGGGCTGCAGCCGGCCGCACTTCCGAGCGCCATCCCGATTTGGATAGTGCCGGTTTTCTCGTCGAATTTTTCGACCCAGGCCATTATGCCTTTTTCTTTGAGCGACTTCGGCGGCTGTTCGTCCTGCATCTTGACGCGCGAAAGCAGATTTTTCAGCGACTGATTGATTAGATTTATACGTTCGTCCATAAGCGGTCCTCCTTCCGTTTCGTTTTTTCAATCTATTCTGAATTTGAAATCCGGTTCTACGGGATCGTCTGCGGATTGCACGTCTTTAACCCACGGCAGGCATTCCCTGAGCGCAAATTCCATGCCCATGGTAAGAGTCGCCATGGCGTGCGGGCATCCCGAGCAGGCGTCTTTCATCGAGAGGGTTACGAGTCCGGCTTCTTCGTCGATTTCAAAAATTTCCACGGTTCCGCCATGGAGGGCAATGGCGTCCCGCACTTTTTCATCAAGAACGTATTCCACTTCGTCGCGCGGATTCTCGAGCACTGAAACCTCTCCGATGCGCGCGTCCAGGGGCCGTAACAGCGAGAGCAATTCCGTTTTAAGCTCGTCGAAAGCAGCGGGTTCGGCTTTTTTTCTTAGGCCCACGCAAACTTTTACGCATAATTCTTCTTCTTTCGCTCCGATAACATACAGGCGGCTGAGGCGAAATTTTTTTGAGATTTCTTCGGTTTTTTCGGGCGACAGTTCAAAATGCACGCGCCGCCTCCTTTTTAAAGAGCATCTATTTGATAATATATTCAATACCACATATGCGCAGGTTATAAAAGAGATTGTATAACGCAACCCGATTCTGGACTCCCATCTCATCCGTATCTCCCAGCCGACA
>CAZVKF010000063.1:0-4847 GCA_964627585.1 uncultured Candidatus Saccharibacteria bacterium
CATAAGTATTTTCTTGCTTAATGTAGCATTTCTTACTGTAACGTTACAAGTACCGTGGCCAAATACATTTTTGTAAGACAAGCTGCTAAATCTACTCTTTTTTATGTAGGGCTTGTTAAATTGGGTTAGCGGAATAGAGAGAGTTTTTGACCAGTATGAAATCTCTTGTTTAATGTTCATATCAGAATATAAATGTAATTTTACTACGAGTTTGCTGCGGTTAATCCCGAACACTCGTTTAAGCCAGTAAATAAAGGCCTTAACTACGGCCGGGTTGGTATTTGATATTGACGCTTCGGCAACTTTAGTCTTTGTGCCTTCGCCCCAATAGAGAAATAAACCGCTGATAAGTAAATCTCGTTTTGTGAGGGGCAACAACACTTTCTTTTCCCGCGCGTATATTTTAGCAAGTAGCGCTTCTCGGTGCCGTTTGCGGGTTTCTCTGTAGTTTTCAATTCTCTTTTGGTTCCAATCCCGCAACGCCATCAATTGTTTTTGTGAGAGGGGGTAATCTTTTAACCAACGGCTCAGCGTACTTTTGCTGACTTTGATTATTGATTTGATTTCAGAATAGCTTTTTCCGGCCCTCCTTAAATGGAGCGCCCTTGCTTTTTTGTGCGGTTTTGCCACAAAAAGGAACAGTTAGTTCCTTTTTTATTATAACCTATTAAAGGTTCCTAAAACAGCTTTTACGCACCCAGAATCCTCGGCAATTCGGAAATGTCTTTGATAACTGCGTCGGCTCCGGCTAAACGCCATTCTTTTGGATCTTTTACGTTTCCGCTTAAAACTCCCACGAAGCCGAAGCCATTTGCCCGGGCAAACTCCAAATCTATGAGATTGTCGCCTATATAATAAACAGAGTTTGGAAAGCCGTCCAGATTTTTAAGAAAGTTAAGCGCGGGGGCAATGGCGCGGGGATCCGGCTTCGGATATTTGTTCAACAGGTGATTTGCGTGAAGTTTCTGCAGCCATCCAAACAAAAATTTTATTTTCGTAATCGTCGGCCGCGGGTCGTGATTTACGAAAAAATCTATTTTTGAAAAATCAAGGCCGCTCGCTTTGAAGACCTCCAAGATTCCGAATCGCGTGAAGCGGTTGGTGAGTATGCCCAAGGCAATTCCTTTTGTTTTCAGATAACCGAGGGTTTCGTTCAGTTTATTTACGGGTCGGAGGCCGTATTCCAATTCTTTCTGATCCCACAGCGCTATGTATTTTTTAACGGTTTTTTTATCGAAAGTTGCCGTGAGCGCGCGCAGCGCTTCGCCGCCTTTGTAATCCAATTGTTCGGGCGTCACATTGAATATCGCCGCGAGTTCTTTTCGCATTCGCGCATGAGTATCAATGCTGTTAAAAGTTACGCCGTCGGCGTCGAAAATAATGCAGCGCGGAGTGATCATGGCGTCATATCCGTACCGGCTGCAACCGAAACGGTTTAATTAATGCGTAGAATTCGTCCTGTTCGAGCGTTTCTTTTTCGATCAGCGCCTTGGCAATGGACGTCAGGGCGCGTTTGTGCGCTTTGACTATTTTCTGCGCGGTTTGATAGGCGCGATTCAGAAAATCGCTGACTTCTTCGTCTATTTTTTTCGCCACATCTTCGGAGTAATCCTTTTCCGAGACGATTTCCCGGCCGAGGAAAATCAACTCTTCCGATTTTCCGAAGGTGCGCGGCCCAAGTTTCTCGCTCATGCCGTATTTGGTCACGAGATGCCTCGCCAGTTCGGTGGCCTGTTGCAAATCGCTTGATGCGCCAGTGGTTAATTCGTTGAAAGTCAGCTTTTCCGAAACATATCCGCCGAGAGCCACGGCGATGTCGGCGAGAAATTGAGAACGCGTTCTTAAGCGCATTTCTTCGATCGGAAGTTTCAGTGTGTATCCGCCGGCTCTTCCGCGGCTGATGATGGAAACTTTCTGAATGGGGTCCGCGTCTTTCATGGATGCGGCGACAAGAGCGTGACCGGCTTCGTGGTAAGCGGTAATTTCTTTTTCCCGCTGAGAAATGACCAAACTTTTCCGTTCCGGCCCGAGCATCACTTTTTCAATCGATGAGAGAATGTCTTCCTGTTCGATTTCTTTTTTGTTTTTCTGCGCGGCGAAGATAGCGGCCTCGTTTATGAGATTGGCGAGGTCCGCTCCGGAGAATCCGGGTGTCCGGACCGCGACTTTTCTCAAGTCCGCGTTCTTGGCCATTTTTTTGTCGCGCGCATGTATTTTTAATATCGCTTCGCGATCGTTTATGTCCGGCAGATCGAGAAACACGCGGCGGTCAAAACGTCCGGGTCGGAGAAGCGCCGGGTCGAGGATGTCGGGACGGTTCGTCGCGGCCAGGACGATAACCTGCGCGTCCCGTTCAAAGCCGTCCATTTCGACAAGAATCTGATTGAGCGTCTGTTCTTTTTCGTCGTGTCCTCCGCCGATACCGGTGCCGCGTTCGCGTCCGATGGCATCCAGTTCATCTATAAAAAGTATGGACGGGGCGGCTTTTTTCGCGGTGGCAAAGGCGTCCCGCGTTCTTGCGGCTCCCACCCCCACGAACATCTCCACGAATTCCGACGCGGAGATGAAGAAGAACGGCACCTTGGCTTCACCGGCTACCGCGCGGGCAAGCAAAGTTTTTCCGGTGCCCGGAAGCCCGACCAACAGCACGCCGCGCGGTATTTTGGCGCCGATTTCAAGATATTTCTTGGGATTTTTTAAAAAATCCACAACCTCGATGAGTTCCTGTTTCGCTTCCTTCAGTCCCGCTACGTCTCTAAATGTTGCGCGGTCTTTGAACGACGTGAATAGACGAATGTTGGAACGTCCGAAGGTGAAGGCCTGATTCATTCCCGTCCGCGCCTGGCGAAACATCATCCAGAAGAAAAAGCCGATTATTATCAGCGGCAGAATCGAAGGTATTAGTATCCCCAGCCAAAATTGGAGTCCGGATTCGTTCTGCACTTCAATCGTTACTTTGGCGAGCCGCTCCGGGGCGACGCCGTAGTTTTTAAGCGTTTCGCTGAGGCCGCTTTCGGTTTCTTTTTGCGAAACGGCTTTTTTGCCGCTGGCCAAATCTATATCAAGCGCGTTTCCGTTAACCGCGATTTTTGAAATTTCGCCGGCATTTATTTTTTCGACAACCTGATTGATGGAAAGCTGTTCGGGCTGTTCGGTTTTTTGAAATAGCGACGCAAAAACAAACGCCGTGATGAGAAGCGTTATTATCGCCCAAAATATATTTTTCCAGAGTGAAGTCATAAAGATTTATTTTATATATTCAAATCTTACACTTTGTCGGTGATAAGGTCAAAATTAAGGCGCCTCCCACAACGCGGGACGCGCCTTAGTCCTTGATCACTTTGTTTACAGTTCGGACCGCATCAGTTCTTCGCGCGCATGCAGATCTGCCAGGGCGTCGAGCAGGAGCTTCTTCTCTCCGTCGAGGTTGGGGTGTTTGCTGAGCAGCTTTCTGATTTCTTTCACTCCGAATCTCAGCCGTTCCCGATGCGAGGGGTAAATGACGCGCCGCTCCCACTCGCGTTCGTAATCGTTCAGAACGTCCTCTACCGGAAAAATTCCGATGCCGCCGATTTCGCCCCTTTCTTTGATGCCAAGTTTTGCGATCTCTTCCTCGTCGTATTGATTGAACAAAAAGGAAGTTGTGTTGTGATCGATCAGAAACCGCCGCAAGACGCTGTTTTCCCACTCCGTTTCAACCCAGAACAGAAAGATTTTATTGAGGACGGCTTTTTCTTTCCGTCTAAGCATGAACTGCGGGATCCTGCCTTTGAGTATGCGCTGTATCATGCCGGGCAGGGCATTTCCGTAGCTGTCCTGGATAATCAGTTTCCATTCTTCGGACTCGTCGCCTTCGCCAAGTTTTTGAATGCGAACGGCGGGTAGGCCGGTTTCGTCCTCGAATTCCCTTCGCATCGCGTTATGCTCGTCTTCTTCCGCCGCGACTTTACTCAGGGCGTCTTGGGAAATGCCGCCTTGGGCCCAACGAGAGAAGTCGAATTTTCCGTCGTTACGTCCTCCGCCCGGCAGTCCGCCGCCCTGGGGTTTTTTATCGTCGGGAACGCGGTTGTTCCATATTAGCAACACGCATAATTCGTTGATGATTTCGGGATCGTGGATTAGACAAATGCCTTGTGCGGTAATAGATATTTCGCAATCCTGAACCGTTCCTTTCCGTATTTTTTCATACATCAAAGAGCCCTCCTTATGCCAGCAATTATTGCATGAAATCTTGGTTTTGTCAATGCTGTAGAAATCTTTAAACAAAAAAGCGCCTGAACCGCTTTGGACTTTGCAGTCCGCAGCGATTCAGGGCTTTGATAATTCTTTATTTTCTGAGCGCGCTCTTAACCATGCGCTCTATGCTTCTCCGCAGGTTGTAATCCCTGCGCACATGCGCGATGGTTCCGTATGCGGTGCGCAGCTTTTTGGTGTACGCCGTCCAGCGGCCGTAGCCGTTGTTGATTACATAACCCGGGACGTGGCGTTCCTCTGAAAGGCGAAGAGTGATTGACTCCGCGATGGCCAGATAGCGCTCAAATAGCGCGAACTCCAGCTCGCTTGTCATATCCGGCTTGGACAGCTCCTCGGTGAGCGCTTTGCCGAGTTCGCTGACGGTATCGAGGTAGCCGTAGAGGAATGCCTGTACGTTCCCCTTGAAGTCCTTCCAATGCGTGAGCGCCGGCACTGCCTCTGTTTTGCCAACGATTACCGGCCAGATTTTGCCGAAGAGCTCGGCTTCCATCTGCTCTTGCCACATCGTCCTGCTAAAGCGGTTTCCCGTTTCAGCAAGTTCACCATCATAAGCCGCGCCCTCAAATCCCTCGAGAAGCTGTTACATTGATCTT
>CAZVKF010000064.1:0-2383 GCA_964627585.1 uncultured Candidatus Saccharibacteria bacterium
TGCAAACCAATGGATGTCAGGGTATTGATTGACGTTGATCTTTCTTCTTTGGGCAGGGCATGGAGCGGATTTCAGGAAGATTCGCGCGCGGCGCGCGAGGAATATGATCATGTTCCTGAAGCCGTTTTTCGCCAAAAACGCGCGGAAAGTTTACATGGATTTCTGGATCGGCCGAGGATTTATTTTACAGATTATTTTTACGAAAAATACGAAAAGTCCGCGCGAGAAAACCTCAAGCGCGCGATAGAAGAACTAAAAGCCGGAGCCTAGCTCCGGTTTTGCATATCTTTAATTTGCTGTTATTATAAATATATATGGCTAAAAAAGTTATAATTTATTCAACTCCTTGGTGCGTTTACTGCAAAATGGCAAAAAAGTTTTTTACCGATAACAATGTAAAATATGACGATTACGATGTCGCAACCGACATAAAAAGCAGGGACGAGATGATCCAAAAAACCGGGCAAATGGGCGTTCCGGTTATAGATATTGACGGAAAAATCGTAATCGGCTTCGATCAGCCAAAGCTAAAAGAACTCTTGGGGGTTTAACTAAACCAGCTTTTTATAAATCCGCAGATGATCTAAAACGAGGCGGCTCATCAGGAAATTTTTTTGCACGCTTTTTCTTGCCGCCTTGCCGACGCGCTTGGCTAGCGCTGGATTTTTTAGGAGCTGAACCACGCGTTTGGCGGCTTCTTCGGGCGAAGAAACCAAAAATCCGTTTTTATTATTTTTAATCTGCTTAATTATCCCTTCCGTTTTTCCGCCTATTACTGCCTTTCCTTTCCACATTGCCTCTGTTACCGTCAGGCCGAATCCTTCACGAATGGATTTTTGCAAAATAACGCCGCTTGCCGTTTGAAGGGCATTTATGAAAACCGCGTTCGGAATACCCATGAGGTCGGCTTTATTTGAGAATAGAAATATATCCGGATCTCCTTTTGCGTGTTTTTGAACTTTTTTAAAAAGCTCTTTTGCTTCCGGGTCATCCGCGGCCTCCATAATTCCCGCTAATACGAGCTGCAAATCCGGGATTTGTTTTTTCGCGATGTAGTAAGCGCCGATAACTCCCAGCGGGTCTTTCCATGAGTCAAATCTGGAAATTTGAGCGACTATTGGCCTATCTATGTTTATGTTATAAAGAGCCAGTATGCTTTCTGCTTCAGGAAGCGGCATTTTTTTATTTTTTGCTGAAAATGGGTCTATCGCGGGCATGGCGAAGCAAGCTTTTTTGCGCTCTAGCCATAAGGGCTTGTATGCTTTGCTTGTAAATATTACGAGATTGAATTTTTTGATTAGCGGACGCAGAAATTCCATTAAAGTCGGATTCGGAGCGGAAAGCTCTATGTGAATGCGCAAAACGGCCGGCATTTTTTTTGTTTCCAGAATTTCTATAAGCGGCAGCGGCTGGGGATCGTGTATTATGACGAGGTCTGGCCTGAAAGAATTTATCAGTTTTTCAAAGTCCGGCTGCATTTTTTTAATTACGTTAATATAAGTTGATTTTTCCTTCGCGCTAATCGGCGTTCCTTGCCTGCCCTGCAAAAGATTGTGCATTTTTTTCGTAATTTTGAAAAAAAACGCCGGAGGATTTATTGTAAACCATTGCGATTTTATGCCGAGATTTTCTTCAAGCGGCACTTGGCTTTTCAAAAGTTCGGCTACGCCGCCGCCCAAAGCCGTTGAGTTTATATGCAGTATGCTTTTCCCTTTCAATGATTTGGCGCTCTTTCTCGCAAGCGTATAAATTTTAGGCGTTAAAGTTTTATATTTTGTGAAATTAAGCCGTTTCGCGCGTACTTTTATAAATCTAGCCATTCTTTGAATTTTAGCGTAAAATCAAAAGATAATGAATATTTTCGGAACAAAGCCAAAATTCAAAGTGCTTTTTGTGGCTTCCGAGGCCGCTCCTTTCGCGAAAGCCGGCGGTTTAGGAGAAGTTATGTTTGCCTTGCCGAGAGCTTTGGCGGCTTTGGGGCATGACGCCCGCGTGATGATTCCGCGGTATGCCGGCATAAACCAAGAAAAATTTTTTTTGAAAACAGCGTATGACGGCCTGGCGGTGCCGACCGGGACAGAAGAGGCCGGACAGCCGCGGTATCTGCAATGCAACATTAAGAAATATGAGCCGGATCGCAATAGCGTCGGCGCTCCGGTCACGACTTATTTTTTGGAAAACCGCGAATATTATGAGCAACGCGCGAATGTTTACGGCTACGCCGACGACGCCGTAAGATGGGCGCTTTTTTCCCGCGGAGTTCTTGAATTTTTAAATCAAAACCGCGAGTGGCTTCCGGATATTATAGTTGCTTCGGATTGGCAAGCCGCTTTTTTGCCGAATTACATGAAAACTGCTTATAAAGATTACGCGCGCCTTAGCG
>CAZVKF010000064.1:2393-4803 GCA_964627585.1 uncultured Candidatus Saccharibacteria bacterium
TTTATTATCAGGGAATGTTTGATCACAAATTCGTTTCTGAAATGGATTATGACGCCGGCCAGGCGCCAATACTTTCGTTTTTTGATCCGCGGCTGCTTAAGCTTAATATGATGAGGCGCGGGATTATGCACGCGGACGCGATTAATACGGTTTCTCCGACTTATGCGCAAGAGATTATGACGCCGGAGTACGGAGAATCGCTGGATGCGCTTCTTCGCGAGAGAAGATCGGTTGTTTACGGCATTTTAAACGGCATAGATTATGAAACCATAAATCCGGAAACAGATCCTCATCTTGCGGAAAATTACGGCATCAGAAATTTGGAGTTAAGGAAAAAAAACAAAATGGAACTGCAAAAGCGCTTTAATTTGCCGCAAAACGCGTGTAAATTTGTAGATGGAATAGTATCCCGCCTGGACGATCAAAAAGGCTTCGATCCTCCTTTTTATTCCCTGGAAACGATGCTTCGGGAGCTTAATACGCAGCTTGTTGTGGTAGGATCCGGAGACGCAAAATACATGAGTTTTTTCGGAGAAACGGCGAAAAAATTTCCGGAGCAAGTTGCCGCGCATTTAAGTTTTGACGCTGTTTTGCCGCATTTAATTTTCGGAGGAGCTGACGCTATTTTAATCCCTTCAAAATTTGAACCATCCGGCTTGACGCAGATGGAAGCCATGCGTTACGGAGCCGTACCTATTGTAAGGCGCACGGGCGGCCTCGCCGACACCGTGGACGATTATAAGCAAGACAGCAACGAGGCTGGCACGGGGTTTGTTTTTGAAAATTTTTCCAGCCAGGCATTGTCCATGGCTTTCGTGCGCGCTTACGAAACGTATCGGCATCCGTTTCTTTGGAAAAGTTTTCAGCAGCGCGCCATGTCAATGGATTTTTCATGGGAGCATTCGGCGAGAGAATACGCAAAACTTTTTGGAAAGGCGGTTGATCTTAAAAAGGGATATGTATTGGGCTAATTTTCTCCATTTTTATCAGCCGCCGACGCAAAAACCCTATTGGATCCATCGGGTTACGGCGGAATCCTACAGGCCAATTTTACGCGGCCTAAAAGAACGCGGCGGCGCCAAAATTACCTTAAATATAAACGGTATTTTATTGGAACATTTGGATAACTGCGGCGAGGACGACGTCATATCTTTAATCGGCGATCTTTTAAAAAGCGGGCAGATTGAACTTACGGGCAGCGCGAAATATCATCCGCTTTTGCCGTTTTTGCCAGAAGATGAAATAGTAAGGCAGATTAAATTAAACGAAGAAACTTTGTTCAAGTACTTCGGCAAATTATGGTCCCCGGTTGCCGCCGGATTTTTTCCGCCGGAGATGGGATTTTCAATAGATGTGGCGGGCGCGGTGAAGAAAATGGGGTATAAATGGATAATAGCGGACGAACTTTCAATGCCCCCGAGATTGCGGCCGGTAGATTATTCTAAAATTTATTCAATAGATGGTTTGGGAGATTTCTTGATTTATTTCCGGGAGCGCAGAATGAGCTGGGTGATACTTTCCGGGCAAGTTGGCACGGGCGCGCTTTTGATAAAAAGTTTGGGAAACCGTTTAAAAAAACATGAATATCTTCTTACCGCGATGGACGGCGAAACTTTCGGGCATCATAGGCCCGGGCTGGAAAGCTTGCTTTTTGAAATGTATGAAGACAAAGGAATAACGCCCGTTTTTATATCGGAATTGCCGAGATATTTTTCGAAGATCTCCGCGATAAGCCCTGAATCGTCCACATGGGCTTTGATGGAAAAAGATTTGGAGTTGAAAAAACCTTTTTCCAGGTGGAAAGACGAGAATAATATAATTCATAAATTACAATGGGAACTAACGGAGCTCGCGCTTTCCGCAATCAAAACCGCCGACACGGAAAGTCCGGCGTTTGACGAGGCCAGAACGATGCTGGACCGCGCGCTTCACTCCGATCAGTATTGGTGGGCTTCGGCAAAACCTTGGTGGTCGATTGAGATGATTGAGAGAGGCGCGAAAGAGCTCGTTGATTCAACGGAAAAAATGCCGGGTATTAGCGGACAAACGAAAGAGAAAGCGCGCGAGCTTTATAAAAAGATTATTTTTACGGCGTTTGACTGGCAAAGAGAGGGCGTGGTGGACGAGCTTTCGCACAAAGAAGACGAGGAAATCAGGCAAAGGACGGATACGGGACTGCCGAAACTGGCGCACAAAGAAATTGAAAAAATGATCGGACAACTGAAAACACAAATGAAAATTGTCGTAAAAAATCAGGAGTTTGAGCGAGCGGCGCAGATCCGCGACCGCGTTGCCGAGCTTAGAAAATATGAAGCGTAAAATAAATGTTTTATTCGCGGCTTCTGAAATGGCGCCTTTGGCGAAAGTGGGCGGATTAGGGGATGTGGCGGGAAGTTTGCCCGGGGCGTTA
>CAZVKF010000065.1:0-4569 GCA_964627585.1 uncultured Candidatus Saccharibacteria bacterium
CACGCCATGCCCGCTCGGCCTCAGAGCCGCGCGAGAAGCATGGCGGTTACGGCATTGCTCATTGCCGGAGTGTCAATAACCCGTTAGTTTTGTACAGGTCAGTCCTTGATCAGGGGCACAAAACTGAAACCAAAATGTTCTTTAATGAAAAATCTGTTCTCGGCAATTTTATCCATAACTACCACGCTTGATCCGACCGGCGCCACGATTCTGCCCCCCATCCTCAACTGTTCTTTCCATGCGGCCGGCATCTCCGCTCCCGCCGCGCCGGCTATTATTTTGTCGTACGGCTCCTCGGCGGCGTATCCTTTAGAACCGTCTCCCAGTATTACTCTCACCACTCCTTTTGAGGTAAAATTATATTTTTTGATGTTTTTTTCCGCGAATTCTTTCAATTCCGGAATGCGCTCTATGGTTATAACTTTACCCGCGGATTTATGCTGATTTTGCTGATTGATGCGGATATTCTTTCCGCGTTTATCCGCGCGGCTATCCGCGTTCATCCGCGGCTGGCTTACAATGTAAGCCAGCAAAGCCGCTTTCCAGCCGCTGCCGGTTCCGATATCCAAAATTTTTTCTCCGGGCTCCGGCTGCAGCAGTTCCAGCATGAATGCCACGGTAAGCGGCTGGGATATGGTCTGCCCGAAACCGATCGGCAGAGGATAATCCCCGTATGCATCATCTTTGTATTCGTCCGGCACGAAATCGGCGCGGTCGATATTATTGAATGCCTCGATTAAAAGGGGGGTTTTTAAATATCCCTTTTGTACTAAATTTTGAATTAAGGCGTCATGCGATAGTTTCATAGTTATTAAAAAGAAAAAGAGCATATCGGCCCAATCGGCGATATGCTCTTTATATTATGTTTTTTTCTGCTTCTCTTCAATTTCTCTATGATACTTCCTGCCTTTATCTTTGTTCCTTTCCGTAAACTCTTTGGCATCTTGAAGTCGAAAGGTCAGATGCGAAGGAATAAATTTGACACGTGCTCGAATTGGATTATTTTGCTGCATCGTGATTGAAGCAACCGCGACGCCAAACTCCGTAATTTTGGAACGTTTCCCTTCGAATCCCGAAACCCGCTTTAGGGTGCCGAGATTAAAAGAAGTAGTTGTGCTGTCGCCAATCCTAAAAAGGAAAAAGTTCATTTCGTGGTAATTGCCGAGCAGAATCACTTCTGCGCCGCTCATGGCAATAAACGGTTTAATGGATTTTTGCCCCTTATGAGTTGACTGCTCGGAGGAGCCCATATGCTCGTGAATGAGTCCGAAGAATTGGTAGATGCCGGGGTTATCCACGAACACTACCTTTTTCCTCACCAACGAGGCGATTCTGTCGTAATCGACTTGAAGTTGAGGTTGATGCCCCTTCATATATCCGTAAATATCCTGCGTAAGCCACTTCACAAGGCATTCGTGAAAAACTTCTAATGGCGGTTCGTTCTTGGAATGCTCATCGTGGTTGCCTGGGATAAAAATAAATTCGGGCAATGAAGATTCGATTTTCTCGGACTCTTCAAAGTTTGTTTTGTACACTTCAAACAATACTTTGTCCCACAGCAAGGCCGCCAATCGCTGATGGTCCTGCGGCAGCGGGAAGCGATCAATCAAATCCCCTCGCCTATCCTGATCATGTTTATTGCCTTCGGTCAGGTCGCCGACCGCAAAAATCTTTTTTACGCCTTCTGCAACGATAATTTGCGGCAGATCATTTTCAATAAAAGAGTAGTCCACTCCTTTATCGCCCGAGTGAAAACATGCGCAGCTCAAGAATCGCGCGCTTCTGGGTTTGCCTTCACGATATCTTGTCAGATCATCAGTAGTAGAAGGAATAATTGTGTGCGGATTGCTAACCTCACCCAAGTTATCGTCTATGGACACCTGGAAAGGCGTACCCTCCAAAGAACGCAATATTTTAACAACCTCGTCTCTGGGAACATTAAGCTGATCTTCCAACTTACCGATGGTTACTTTGGTTCCGATAAGAAGTTTGTCTACTATTACTCCCGCAACCTTCCTTTGATTTTCGTCTGGAAGTTGCGCAAGCATATCCTTTGCGTACGCACATTCCAAGCGCACTGCATCGTTTAACGATCGGAAGTCAACTTCGAATTGCGCGCGGTTTTCCTGTTCCGGATACAAAGTAAGGATGGCATAACCCAAACTATTCTGCAAAACTCTTTCCTTAAATTGAATGGATAGAGACGGAATAGACACATAAGGTCTGCCTTTCGGCACAGAACGCGGATTTAATTCGTTTATCGCCACGGCGAACATTCCGGCAACATACAAGTCCGGCATGCTGCCAAGCCACGAGGACTGGTGATAAGTAATTTCTGTCTCGATGGGCGTAGAAAGAATCTTGGAGCGAAAAGGCGACGAAACAAGGGGCGTAATAACGCCGATGTTCTTAATGGCCACGTTATCATGAACTTCCACGAGTTCATTGTGGTTAATCCGAATATATGGAGCATCAAGATTGTACATTCCCTTGGAAATCACGGGCAGAAAATCGTACACCATCTTAACCAATCCATATTTGTCTTTATCCCTTTTTAGCTCAAATAACGGGCAGGGAAAAATCCAGTATTTCAAAATGCTGTCGCTCGACGTCAAAAGCGGCAATACGCGCTGGGCTAATTCGCGAGCAACACCTCGGGCAAATTCTACTTTGGCCTCATAAGGAATCTTAACCGGCTTTTCTTCGGAATGCTCCGCCAAGAAACGGGCAGTCAAATGCTCGGCGTTGATAAGGCCGCCTGCAAAAATAATGAAGTCAACTTCTTCATCTAAAAAATCCTTCTGGGCCTTTGCCCTTCTCCATTCCCTGAAAAACGGGGCGCCGTACTCGGTGCCGGCCATCAGTCCGATCTTAGTAATCCCTTTCCACTTCATAACAATCCTTTCTTTTATTTTTTATGAACTACCACCACTATTACACATAAAAAAACGGCGGTCAAGTCCCGCCGTACATATAACGTCTATTTTTTAACGCCTTCATACCGCCCGGCTTGCGTCTGGCGTACGAACACAGCTTTTTCGCTCAATTCTTTCAAAGTAGATACCCCGTAATAGCTCATCGCCGACCTAAAATCGTCGAGTAGTTCAGCGACTCTTTCGCTGACCGTTCCCGTTACCGGAACCTCTTCCGTAACGCCTTCCGGCCGGCGAATGCGGTTCAAAGTTCCACGCGCTACTCTTCTCGCCTGTGCCTGAAATGAGGCCGAACCTTCATAATTTTTCACCGGCAGCCCTTCTTTGTTGAAATAAACCGGCGCGGCCGATTCTTTGGTGCCGACCAAAAGGTAACCCGTCATCAGAACGTCGGCGCCGGCCGCAATCGCCTTTATCATGTCGTCCGGGCTTTTCATGCCTCCGTCGGCGATGATCGTTTTTCCGCGGCGATGGGCCATAACCGAACACTGTGCTATGGCCGTAAGCTGGGGAAGTCCGGCGCCCGTTATCTGAGACGTCCGGCAGACATATCCCCGTCCCACGTTCACTTTCACGCAATCGGCTCCGTTCTCGAAAAGAAATTTTGCTCCTTTCGGACCGGAAACGTTGCCGACCACTAACGGCAGTTCGGGAAAATGTTTCTTCAGCTTGGTTAGCGCCTCTTCAACGTTTACAGAAAATGCGCGCGCGGTATCGATCAGGAGAAGGGCGATGCCCTTTTTCATCTGCGCTTCAACTTCATGCAGATACTTTTTAGTGAATTCCCTGCCTACGCCTATGCTCCCGGCAGCGATGAACCTCCCTCTGTCGTCGCGCGTAGCGCGGGGATGGCGCATGGTATAAAAAAGGCCGTGCGCCGTTATCAAACCGCGCAGCCGTCCGGCTTCGTCAACAAGAGGAAGTTTTTCTACGCGATGCCGTTTCAGTATTGCGGCCGCCTCCTCAAGCGAAATTGAAATTTTAGCTTTCACAAGCGGCATATCGCGGCGCATCAAATCGCTGACAAACTTTTTCTCATCCTGTTCGTAACGCCAATCGCGCGTGCTCAGAATCCCGATCGGCTCTCTTCTGTCGTTTACCACCACCAAACTCCAAATTCCGTATTGATTCATCAGTTTTTTTGCTTGCGCAAGAGTACGATCCGGCCTGATGACAAGGGGCTTCTCAATAAACGCGCAGTCGGTTCGCCGGATACGGCCAATTATCGCCAACCGCTCTTCAATAGGCAGCGCCTGGGGAATAAATCCCAAACCGCCTTCTCTTCCGAGCGCAACGGCCATTTCGACGCCGGTAACCGATTCCATATTCGCGCTAACGATGGGAATGCCGAGTTCCAATCCCTCAATTAAGGTCGTCCTGAAATTTTGGATCTCGGAACGGCTGCGCAGATTTGAATACTGTTCGGGAAGCGCCACGTCGGCAAACGTCACATGGATGTCGGTCGGCAATCCTTTTGAGATCAAATAGTGATCAATAGCCGACCTTTCTTCCTTGGTCAATCCATACATCCTGCATCCTTCGTTTTTCTTTTAATCAAACAACCGAAGCTTATTATAAAGAGCGGACACAAAAAAACAATGCGGCTCCCCGACCGGGGAACCGCTTAAAGTTTTTA
>CAZVKF010000066.1:0-3132 GCA_964627585.1 uncultured Candidatus Saccharibacteria bacterium
GCGGCAAGGAGATTTCTGCCGCCAAGAAGAATAAAGAGGACCTCCGCGCCGCCGAGGAAGAGTTGAAAGCATTGGATAAAAAACGCGAAGAGCTTCTTGAAAAATTCCCCAATGTTCCTTTCGCGGACGTTCCGGTAGGACGCGATGAAAGCGATAATAAAGTTCTTCGGATGGAAGGAGAGAAGCCGAAGTTTTCAGGTAAGCCGAAGGATTACCTTGAGATTGCCATTCCGCTTAAGTTGATTGATATCGAACGCGCCTCAAAAGTTGTCGGCAGCCGTTTCGGCTATCTTATGAACGACGCCGTGCTTTTGGAATTTGCTTTGGTGCGCCTTGCGTTTGATAAACTGACCGAAAAGGGGTTCATTCCCGTCAGTCCGCCAGTCATGATCCGGCCCGAGGTATATAAAGGCATGGGCCGTCTTGCGGGCGACCAGAAAGAAGAGCGTTACTACTTGGAAAAAGACGATTTGTACCTTGTCGGAAGCGCGGAGCATACTCTCGGCCCCATACACATGGACGAAATTTTAAAAGAAGAAGATTTGCCGCGGAGATATGTCGGTTTTTCAACCTGTTTCCGGCGCGAAGCCGGGTCTTACGGGAAGGACACGAAGGGAATTCTTCGCGTGCATCAATTCGACAAAGTTGAAATGTTTTCTTTTGTGAAGCCGGATGACTCTGATAAGGAGCAGCGGTTTTTTTTATCGCTGCAGGAAGAGCTTGTGCGGGCGTTGGAACTGCCATACCGCGTCGTTGAAATATGCACCGGGGACATGGGATGGACCGACGCCAGACAGTATGACATTGAAACGTGGATGCCGGGGCAGGGAACGTACCGCGAGACGCATTCCTGTTCCAACACCACCGATTTTCAGGCGCGCGGCATAAACGTTAAATACAGGCCTCTAAAAACTACAAACTCACAATCAAAAACTGATTATGTCCATATGTTAAACGCCACGGCTTTTGCAATCGGCAGAATGCTTATTGCCATAATCGAAAATTACCAGACGGAAGAAGGGGCTGTTAAAATACCGAAAGTATTGCAGGATTATGTCGGAAAAAAAGAGATTAAAAACCTGGATTGAGCTTGATAGCGCCGCCGCATCGCGCAATCTTAAGACGTTTCGCCGCCTGCTCAACGGACGTTCCAAGATTATGTCCGTGGTTAAATCCAACGCCTACGGCCATGGCTTGATGGCCTTTTCGCGCATGATGGATCGTCCGCCGGGCGGCGGAGGCGTTGATGGTTTCGGGGTGGACAGTTTCGTCGAGGGCGATCATCTTCGCCGCGAAGGCATACGGAAACCGATTCTCGTACTCGGTTACACTTTCCCGTCTATTTTTCCATCCGCCAAAAAGAGCGATTTGACCGTCACGATTTCGGCTTGGGACGGTTTGCGCGCGCTAAAAGCGTTTCCTCCCTCAAAGCGGCCGGATTTCCATTTAAAAATTGATACGGGAATGCATCGGGAGGGTTTTTACACAAGCGATATGCCTGCCGTCGCTAAATTTATAAATAATAATAACCTTCCGCTGAGAGGCATCTACACCCATTTTGCTTCGGCCAAAGACATCAATTATCCGAGCTACACCAAAAAACAGTTTTCTGATTTTCTGGCGGCCGAGAAAATAATTAAATTCGCGGGCCTGACGTCCGCCAGCCGGCGGATCGAACGTCATGTCGCCGCTACCGGCGGGGCGCTGGTCAGCCCGGATTATCATCTTGATTGGGTGCGGTTGGGGATAGGTTTGTACGGCCTTTGGCCCTCCAAAGAGCTTGAGGTTCAGCTTGGAAACGAAATAAATTTAAAACCGGTCTTGTCATGGCATTCTACCGTCAGCGAAGTCAAGCCGGCAGCGAAGGGAAGTTTCATCGGCTACGATTTAGTCGAAAGATTGCGCCGCGACAGCAAAATTGCTGTTGTGCCGATGGGATATTGGCATGGCTGCCCGCGCATTCTGTCCGGAACCGGCTGTTGACTGATTAACGGCAGGCGGGCGCGCGTTCTGGGCAGAGTGTCGATGGATGTCATAGTCGTTGACGTTACGGGCATAGGAGTTGCTCCGGGCGATAAAGTAACTTTGATCGGCAGACAGGGAAGCGAGGAGATTCACGCATTTGATTTGGCGCAGAACGCGGGGACGATTCATTATGAATTGGTAACGCGCCTTAATCCGTTGATCGAGAGAATCGTAGTTTGAAATGGACGTTTATCTTTCGGAAAAACAAAGGAACAGGGCGCGGCTGCGGTTTCGCATCAAACTCTATTTTTACGCGGCGCTTTCGATGGGTGTTATCGTAGGCGTTTTTTATACGATTATGTTTTCACCGTTGTTCAGAGTGCGTGAGATTGTCGTTCGCGGCAATAAAATTTTAAGCGCCGATCAGATTACTTCGGCCCTCGAATCGTCTGTGACGGCCGGTTCGTATATTAAACATTTTCTTGGCGCTACAAATTATCTTGTCTGGTCTAAAACTGCCCCTGCGGAACTTTTTACGATGCTGCCCGCGCTCTCGTCTGCGAGCATCACCGGGGATTATTTGAAAAAACGGATAATCGTTGATGTAAGCGAACGGCAGCGTTTCGGCATAATGTGCGCGGCGGAAGAAAGCGCCCGCAAATGCCTCTGGTTCGATCGGGATGGAACCATGTTTGAAACGGCGCCTGCGGCCGAAGGCAGCACCGTTATGACGATTAACGATTATTCCGGCTTCAATGCCGCAGTCGGGGCGCGCATTTTAAACGATCCGCGACAAATAGAAGCCGCGTCTTCAATATTCAATATCCTGCAGATGCTTGGCATCCGGATTAAGGAGATGAAGATAATGCGCCGCGAATTGCGCGAGCTTATTGTACCGACGTACGAAGGTGCGGAGCTTCGTTTCGGTTTGAATACAGATCCGCAGCAATTTTCAGAGGCGCTTAGGAAATTGAAGAATGACCCGGGGTTGGACAAATTGCAATACATTGATATGCGGGTGGAAAACAGAGTTTATTATAAATGAAAGCCGTCCCGTTAAGCGGGGCGGACTTCTATGTCTAAATACCACGAAGGGTCAATTATTGTTTGTTTTGTAACCACCATTTTATAAAGGTTCTTTATCGCCGCGGTGACCGGGCCTACTGA
>CAZVKF010000066.1:3142-4538 GCA_964627585.1 uncultured Candidatus Saccharibacteria bacterium
CTCCGATCTGCTTTCCGTCAAGCGATACTGCCGGCGTGATTTCAACCGCAGTGCCGGTCAGAAACGCCTCATCGGCATTTGCCAGCGAGTTCAATTTGAACGGCCGTTCTTCCGTTTTCAGGCCGAGATGTCTCGCGAGAACAAGCACAGTTTGCCGGGTAATGCCGTTCAGGATGCTTACTTCTTCCGGCGGGGGAGTAACGAGCGTTTTCTTTTTCACGATGAAAATGTTGCAGGATGAGCACTCCGCCACCATTTCCTGCCGCGCCAGCATCACTCCTTCGTCGTAGCCGGCAAGATGCGCCTCGGTTTTCACCAGCGCCGACTGCACGTAAACGCCGTTCATTTTGGCTTGCATCGGCAGCATGTCATAGCCGATGCGGTGCCGTCTGCTCAGCATCAGTCGCGCTGCGTCTTTGCCCAAATAGCTTCCGAGCGGTTGCAGAAACATGGCGAAGTCGAACTTTACGTTATGCAGGCGCACACCGATTTCATCATTCACCACGTATGCTATCGGCCGGAGGTAAATGTCGGAATCGCACTTATTGTCGCGCACGAGCCGTTCGGTGACGGAAAGATAATCGTCAACCGTGCGAAGAAGCTCCATATACAGCGCTTTCTGGGAAGCGATAAATCTTTCGAAATGTTCGCGCGGCCGGAACACCGAAATTACGTTCTCGGCGGTTTTATAACCGCGAATGCCCTCAAAACAGCCGGTGCCGTAGTTGAAGGTGTGGTTTGCGATGTTGATTGTCGCCTGATTCCACGGTACGAAAAACCCCCCAACAAAGCTCACGCGCTGATTCTGCGGCCCCATTGCACTACTCCGGGATTTAAAGAACTTTCCTTGCCCCCAAAATACTTCCGTTCTTGCGAAATGTCAATTTCCGCGCAATAATTAACACCAAGCTCTTTATTTTCAATATTCCCCGGTAGCTCAGCGGTAGAGCGGCGCCCTGTAAGACAACTTGCAGCTTTTCGCCGAAAGGCGGATTGAAAAACTTCGGGATAACGGTGAAACCCCCATTGGGGCAACACCGTGGGAACCCCCGCATAGCGGGGGGCTCCGTAGAGACTAGATACCGAAGTCCCTAACATCCGACCTTTGTCGGATTATGGGAGTGATATAGTCCACCCCTATTAGCAATAGTAGGACAAGTGTAAGGCGACGGTCGTAGGTTCGATCCCTACCCGGGGAGCAGTTTCAAAAAACCCCGCCTTGGCGGGGCTTTTTGAAACTGCTCCATACCCTGAACGAAATCCGAACGCATTTTCGGGAAACTCCCGAGGAATGAGGCCAGCCCCGCCGTCTGCTCCGTCAGGGGCAGAGCCAAGCGATTTATTTTATTCCAAACGAATACTCCGCGGTTTACCGCGGAGTATGAGTAAATACCAA
>CAZVKF010000067.1:0-4451 GCA_964627585.1 uncultured Candidatus Saccharibacteria bacterium
GCGGAGAAGATAAACGCGCAGCTTTCCTGGATCGGCAATTTGAAATCAGACGGCCGGCCGATCCTCGGCATGGATTCGCGGGATCTCGTAAAAATCGCAATGGAGGCCAATCCTGAGTCCGTTGTCGTGCCGGCGCATGCCTGGACGCCGTGGTTTTCGGTATTCGGCTCGATGTCAGGCTTCGATTCGCTCGAAGAGTGTTTCGGCGATTACGCTAAAAATATTTTCGCAATCGAAACCGGACTTTCAAGCGACCCGGCGATGAATTGGCGGCTTTCAAAACTCGACAATGTTGCATTAATTTCGAATTCCGACTCCCACTCATTACAGCGTATCGGCCGCGAAGCAAATGTTTTTGACGCCGAACTTTCATACGCGGGAATAATGGGCGCAATAAAATCAAACGACCCGAAAAAGTTTTTGATGACCGTAGAGTTTTTTCCGGAGGAGGGAAAATATCATTACGACGGGCATCGGCTGTGCGGCGTTTCGTGGGAGCCGTCAGAAACAAAAAATCATAAGGGCGTTTGCGTGAAATGCGGAAAACCGGTGACGGTCGGCGTATTGAATCGGGTGGATGTGCTGGCTGACAGGCCGGAAAGATACGAGCCGGCAGGCCGTGTCCCTTT
Source organism: uncultured Candidatus Saccharibacteria bacterium (assembly GCA_964627585.1). Taxonomy (GTDB): domain Bacteria; phylum Patescibacteriota; class Minisyncoccia; order UBA6257; family GWB1-45-9; genus CAZVKF01. The sequence goes on from CAZVKF010000067.1 coordinate 630, forward strand.
CAAAAATCTGATTCCGCTTGATGAGGTAATCGGGGAGGCGCTTGGAGTGGGCAAGGCCGCAAAGGCGGTTAAAAAAGAATACGACAATATTATAAAGCAGTTCGGGTCGGAATTGGCCGTTCTTATGGACGCGCCCATCCAGGAAATACGCTCCAGAAGCATGCCTGAAATAGCCGAGGGCGTTGAGCGGGTGCGCAACGGCAAGATTAAAATTGAGGCCGGCTATGACGGCGAGTACGGTAAAGTCGAGATTTTCGGGGAAGAGGACCTGAAGAGCGCTACGCCACAAACCGCTTTATTTTAGGTATAATAATAAGGATGAACTTTGCGGTGGTTTATATTTTTGAAAGGGCGCTTTATCGCTTTGCTGAGTTCTGGCGGCATTGGTATGTTGAAAGTTTTTACGTGGTAAGTAAGATTGTCGTCGACATTCTGGAGCGCTTTGACCGCTTTTTCGCGGTGCGCATAAATTTTCGCTATCTTTTCCAGCCGCTTTATCAGGATTACACCGTGATCGGCCGCATCCTCGGTTTTATTTTCCGCAGTTTGCGGATCGCGACCGGGTCTTTCTTGTACGCCTTAATTGTAATAGTGGCAGCGGTATTTTATTTTGTCTGGATTCTTTTGCCGCCGTTCATCATTTATCAAGCCCTGCGCGGCGTAAGATGATTGCAACATGAAAGTACCCGAGAACATTTCCGTATATTTTCGCGATCCGCGTCTTGAAATGACGGTGATGGGAAGATTGCTGGTACGAGTCAGCGTGTATTTGGCGTACGGCATTCTCCTTGCGTCAACCGCATCTTTTTTAATTTCAGATATTCGTTTTTTCAGATGGATAGCGATTTTTTTTCTGTTTTTTCTGGCGGATCGGCTGTATCATCGCGGGAATGCCGAGAGGTCGTTAAAAAATCTGAAATCCGGCAGCCGGAGCGTAAACGTAAAAGATTATCTGCGTCCGGCCACTTGGGCCATTCTTGAGTCGTCATTCGACCGTTCGCTGATCGGGGGCGGGGATTTATGCCTCCGCATATTCAAAAATTTGCTTTCGAGAAATGAAGTGCAGGTTGCGTTAATGAAGTTGGAAATTAATCCCGACGAGGTTAGTCAGAAGCTCGATGATTATCTGCGCGAAAGTTTGGCGCGCAGGCCGAACCGTAAAGAAATGGCGCAAACCGTTGAAGGTCTCGTACTTGCGGCGTTTCAGCAGGCAGCGAAGAGCGACAGCCGTTTCGTTAATCCTTATCATCTAATCGGCGCTTTCGGCACGGTGAAAAACGACTATCTGACGCGGCTTTTCAGCGTATTTTCAATCCAGCCGTCGGATTTGGAGTACGCGATAATTTTCAGCCGTTTTCACCGCCGTTTTTGGCAGCGGCTTCCGAGGAGTTTGGGAGGATTTGCGAGCCGGCCGCGCGAGGTAAGGCACAGGATTATGAATCGCGCCTGGACGTCGCGTCCTACTCCGACTCTCGACAGTTTTTCGGCTGATTTCACCGATTTGGCGAGATCGGAGTCCGTCGGTTTTCTCATAGGACACCAGACCGAATATGACCGTTTGGTTGACGTTTTGTCGCGTCCGGCAAAACCGAACGCTCTTATGATCGGCGAGCCCGGCAGCGGTAAAGAAACCGTAATCGCCCATCTCGCGTTTAACATTACTAAAGACGAAGTGCCGCCGCCGCTTTTTGATAAACGCCTCGTGGCTTTGCAGATCAGCGCTCTCGTTGCCAATGCTCCGTCCGGAGAGCTGCAAGGCAGGGTACAGCAGATCGTCAACGAGATCACTGCGGCGGGAAATATCATTCTTTACATTCCGGACATCCATAATCTCGTAAAAACTTCCGCGGGGGGCTATGTGAGCGCGGCGGACCAGTTGTTGCAGATCATTAATAACGACATGTTTCCGGTGATAGGCAGCACTTATCCGCGCGAGTTTAAGCAGTTGATTGAGCCGCGGAGCGATTTCGCCAATTCGTTTGAAATTATCCGAGTCGAAGAAGTGAGCGAAGAAGATGCGATTCGCATTCTTTCCTACGATAGTTTGATTTTGGAAAGGCAGTACGGCGTCGTCGTAACTTTTGGAGCGGTAAAGGAATCGGCGCAGATAGCCCGCAAGTATTTTCACGACAAGCTTCTGCCCTCAAGCGCCGAAGATCTTTTGAAAGAGGCGCTTGCCGATGCGTTGGAAAGGCGGGAAAAGATAGTGAACGCCGATTCTGTCGTGAGAATTGCCGAAAAGCGCATTAATGTTCCTCTTCACCGCGCAACCGCGACAGAGGCGGCGCAATTGCTGAATCTTGAAGATTTCATCCATCAGCGCCTCATCGATCAGGAGGAAGCGGTAAAAGCCGTTGCGCAGGCATTGCGGGAATACCGCAGCGGCTTGAGCCGCAAGGGCGGTCCGATCGCCGCTTTTCTTTTTGTCGGGCCCACCGGCGTGGGAAAGACCGAGCTTTCAAAGATCCTTGCCCGAATCCAGTTCGGTTCCGAGAAAGCCATGATACGTTTTGACATGTCGGAGTACCAAGACAAGCCAAGCATTTCCCGTCTTATCGGTTCGTCTGACGGCGGCATTTCCGGGACATTGACTGAAGCGGTGCGGCAAAAACCTTACAGCTTGGTGCTTTTGGATGAATTCGAGAAAGCCAACGCCGACATCTTGAATCTGTTCTTGCAAGTTTTCGATGACGGCCGTTTAACGGACAATTTGGGGCGTACCATTGATTTCCAGAATACCGTCATCATCGCGACTTCCAACGCGCACTCCGCATTCATTAAGGAACAGATAGAAGCCGGAAAGGCGATAAGCGATATCGCGGTTGAGCTTCAGAAAAAGTTGACGGATTATTTCCGCCCCGAACTGATTAACCGTTTTTCCAAAACAATCGTATTTCAAAATCTCAGCCTGCCGCATATTGAAGCCATTGCGCGCATGCAGCTTCAGGACGTTGCGGCCACTTTACGCGAATCCCATGGCATAGACGCGGAGTTTGACGATGCGGCCGTGAAGAAAATAGCCGAATTGGGATTCAGCCCGGTATTCGGAGCGCGGCCGTTGCGCGGCGTCATTTCGGATAAAATCAAGAGCGTATTCGCGGACAAGATTCTTCGCGGAGAAATTGCAAAGGGCGTTAAAGTCCGCATTGTCTGCTTCGATGGAGAATTTACGTTTGAAAATGTAAAATAGTTATTAGATACGAAGCCATGCGCATCAACATCAACCTCAATTTTAAAGTCGGGCGATTGATACGGTATTTTATTTTTTCCGATTTATTTTTTGTAGCCGGCTGGGGATTTATTGAGCCGATTTTGGCTCTTTTTATAGTTAATTCCGTAGCCGGCGCGACCATTGCCACCGTCGGTCTCGCCGCCGCGGTTTACTGGATGTTGAAAGCCGTGATTCAGCTGCCGATCGCCACTTATCTCGACAATACCGACGGCGAGAAGGACGATTTCTACGTACTGATCGGAGGACTGGTGCTTGCGGCCATAACGGCGTTTCTTTTTGCTTTCATCGATAAAATTTGGCAGCTTTATGCGCTGCAAGTTTTACACGCCGTCGCATTCGCGCTTTATACGCCGGCGTGGACGGGCATGTTTGCGCGTCATCTTGATAAGGGGCGATACTCGTTTGAATGGACGCTTGACAGCACGATTGTGGCCATAGCGTCGGGTTTAAGCGGGGCAGCGGGAGGTTTTATGGCGCAGTGGTTCGGTTTTCAAATCACATTTGTAGCCGCGGCGCTGCTTACTTTTGTTGCCGCAGCCGTAATCTTTTTTGTTCCCGATATCGTATTGCCCAGAAAGGCGGGGGGAGGG
>CAZVKF010000068.1:0-4336 GCA_964627585.1 uncultured Candidatus Saccharibacteria bacterium
GGTCGCGCATTATCTTAGGTAGTTTTTCCACCCGAATCTGCGGCGATGTAGTGGAATAACATTGTTTTGAGATTGAAGAGTGGGCAAGCGTAATAAGTTTCTTACTTCTTAAATCATAAATCTTAAATCTATTTACTCACGTATCACACGAAGCACTTCCTCCAATGTCGTAATGCCCTTCTCGACTTTCCGAAGGCCATCTTGAAACATTGTAACCATACCCTCTTCCCTCGCCAACTGTTTTAAAGTATCCAGAGAAAAGTCCGGGGCAACTATCGCCTTTCTCACGTTTTCGTTTACGTTGAGAACTTCAAAAATGCCGACGCGTCCGCGATAGCCGAGGTTATTGCAGGACCGGCAGCCGCGCCCCCGAAATAAAATTTTGGGCGCGCGGAATTCGGATTCCAAACCGAGATCCGCCATTTGCTTCTTCAACGATTCAACCAATTCCGACGTAGGTTTGTATGACTCGATGCAGGTCAGACAGATGCGGCGCACCAGTCGCTGAGCCAATATCGCGTTCAGCACCGCCGCAACCAAGAACGGCGGTATCTTCATATCCACGAACCTCGGAATGGCCGTGGGCGCGTCGTTGGTGTGCAAACTCGAAAGAACCAGATGTCCCGTAAGTGCGGAGTGCACCGATATTTCGGCGGTTTCTTCGTCGCGTATCTCGCCGACCATGATGATATTGGGATCTTGTCGCAGAATGGCGCGTAAACCGTTGGCGAACGTAATGCCCGCCGCAGGATTGATCTGCGTTTGATTAATGTACTTGATATCGTATTCAATAGGATCCTCGATGGTGACGATGTTAACCTCCGGACGATTCAACACGTTCAAGATCGAGTAAAGCGTAGTTGTTTTACCGGAGCCGGTCGGTCCGCAGGCCAACACCATACCGTATGTCTTATTGATATTTTCGGACAGCAATTCAACTGTGTCCTCGAACATTCCCAATTCTTCAAATGACAGCGGCCGCGAGGCGGCGGTAAGAAGGCGCATCTCGACTTTTTCGCCGTAAAATGTCGGCATTACGGCGACGCGGACATCCACGATTTCGCTTCCGACTTTATGCCTGAAGCGGCCGTCCTGCGGCTTGCTGTGCTCGTCAAGCTTTAATCCGCTCAGAAGCTTTATGCGCGCCGTCAACGGCGGGCTAACCTGCTTAGGCATCTTCATAATTTCATGAAGGATTCCGTCAATGCGGTAACGGACCATTATGAAATCTTCCAGCACTTCAATGTGTATGTCGGACGCCCGAAGCGACAGCGCGTATGTAAGAAGATTGTCAACCAATGCGACGATCGGCAAATCTTGCGCCGATTCTTCAACGCCGGCGGCGCGGGAACGGAACACGGCCTGAATGTTTTCCTCGATGATTTTTTTAAAATCCTGCGCCAATTCCCGACCGTACAGCGCAAAAGCGCGGTTTAAATCATCATCGGTCGCAAGAAACGGCCGGACCTTGGTCTTAAAACGGAGCTCCAGAAACTCGATGGTTTCAAGGTTACTCGGATCCTCCATCGCGGCATCAAGCGTGCCGTCCGCCTCGCGGTTAAAAATCACTACGTGCCGCTGATGCGCAATATCCTCGGGAATGAGTTTTAATAAATTCTCGTCGAGCGGCCGCACCGCAAGATCCGCCCTCGGCACGCCTAAATACTGCGATACAATTTCGGCTAAATACTCTTTCGTTATCACATTCCGGGACAAAAGAATATCAGTGACCGCAGTGCCTAACCGCTGCGCCTCCGTTTCAAGCTCGTCAAAAAATTCGGGCTTGATCAGTCCTTGGTTAATAAGGATTTCTTTTAACTTATCGGACGGAATCTGTAACATGCCGTTACTCTACAATAAAAGTATAGCAAAGATTGAAGCGGGTAGCCAAAGATAATAAAGCGGCACGCGCTCCTTTTTACTAGAAAACAGAAAGTAGAAAGTAGAAAGCAGGACGCTTAAAGCCAGGACAAATATAATTGTTAAAAGCCAGCCGGGATGACCGCTGAGGAAGAGAGCGGAAGCGGCAATATAAGGTTCCTCCTCCTCGAAAAATCGGTACTGGAATTTTCTGTTTAAAAATTTTGAAGAAAAAAGCAGGGCCAAAGAAGCCGCGAAAGAAAGGAGGTATTTCATGAAAAAATGCGTGTAGCCGTACGAAAGAAAATATCCGATGCCGCGATACGGCGGCACTAGATAATTCAACGGCGGGGCGGCGTTATGCCACGCCAGAAACTGCTCCCGCGCCCAGTATGCCTGAACCGCAAATACAATGACGACTGCCAAGAAAAAAAGCGTTTTGAAAACAGTCCTAATTTTATTTTCCTTGTTGCTTGTTGCTTGTCCCTTGTTGCTAAAAGGAAGGCGCAGACCAAGCTGCGCCCCCAAAATAACTGCCGCAATGACTAATTCTACGGTCACAGGGCCAAGCTGCTGCCGAGTTGGTAAAAATCATTATCCAAACAGTCCGCGCTTTCTCTATCGTCTGTGCCGCCAGCCGAATACCGCGTGCTCTCCAGATTTGAGCTCAACATATACTTAGTCGTTGCATCTGTAGCTACGTAAGCGTAGAAATATGTTGCGTCATTTACGGGATCAACCGGCAAAGTGGCCAAGGGCGAACCGCCGGTAATACCCGAAAAATCAATCCGGACCCATCCAGTACCATCAATGGCGGGGTAAGACGCAGGCACAGTTGTAGCATCTTCGGTAGCAAATCTTGCCGTGCAAACACCATTGACATTTGAAGAGCTGCAATTAAGATCATTGTCGGTAAGGTCCGTGGTGGAAACAGTAGCTAAATATAACCCGATTGCGGCATTCACCGTACCCAAATCCGAGATGCGCTGGGTATCGCGCGCCTGCGCCAAAAGTTCGGCGGGATTGATAATCAAAACTGCGACCGTCGCCAAAATGGCGAGAATGCCGATAACGATTAAAAGCTCAATAAGCGTGAACCCCTTTTTCATATTTTTCATAGTTTTTATTATAACTCAAAATGCCCCCCTCCAGAAGAAGTTGTCCACACCCCGTTATTGAACATAATCTTTGACTCTCTTCACAAGGTCATCGATAGAGGTTTTCGCTTTCACAAAGTATTCAATTGCGCCAAGCCCTTTCCCGGTCTCAATGTCGGTATCCTGTCCCAAATTGGAAATGATTATGACGGGACTCTTGTTGAGCTGTGGGTCGCTCTGAATTTCCTGCAAAACCTCAAAGCCCGATTTCTTCGGAAGAATGATGTCCAACAAAATAAGGTCGGGCTTGTTGTCTTTCAAAAATGCCAGCGCTTCCTCGCCATCCTTTGCATGCGTCACGCTCAAACCCTCTTTTTCCAAGCGGGTTTTCAAAAGAGAAGATAAGAAAATATCGTCTTCAACAAGCAATATCGTTTTGCCGTCCATAATACCATTATAGAAGCAAACAGGCGCGAATCAATACGCGGTAAAACAAAACTTTTCTCGTTGTCCCAAGGTCGAGACATAATGGCTCCTCGACCAACACCTTCCGCCAACCGGCGGATCGACAAATTTTTATTTAATTAATCCACGCACAGCTTCCGCTACGCGTGCCTTGTTACGACTTCGCCCATGTCACCGAGCTTACCCTAACCCGCCGAAGCGAACTTTAGGTATTCCCGGCTCCCTTGGCGTGACGGGCGATTATCTTCCCCGAAACTGAGAATTGATGTTCCCAAGCCGACGCTCTTTATGAATTATAGAGGTCGGCTCCCCGACATTTATCGTCGGGGCCGCACGGACGGATTTCCCGTATGCGGCGAGCTCAATGCATTTTTTGTTTTAGCTTATAAAGCTCACGCAATCCAACAATGTAATCTTTACTAAGCATTTGCATCGAGTGAGTGCCTTCTCCGCCAATCGACGGATACTATGACTCAGCTGACTTCTGACGCTGCGTCAGTTTCAGTATATCACGGCCAATATGCCGTGAACAGCAATCAGATCTCCACAGGTCACGCAAATTTCTTTTCCTAACATCCGAGACAGGCCGTTGTTAAAACCGTTGTTAAAGCCTTCCCCACCCTCACCACCCACTAATGGGTCGGCTGGCCTTTTATTGTCTGGCTGCTATTTGCTTTCAGGTCCTCCATCCCGAACCTCGCGATTCGGGACTACCTTTCAGCTACGCTCCCCGACGGACGAGGAGGAGCGGATTTAAACCGCTTAGAAAATTGCGCTGCTGCGCGCTTTTATTGTGAGTACAGGACTCGAGAACGTATTCACCGCGGCGTGGCTGATCCGCGATTACTAGCGATTCCGGCTTCATGAGGGCGAGTTGCAGCCCTCAATCCGAACTGGGGCCGGTTTTTAGAGAT
>CAZVKF010000069.1:0-549 GCA_964627585.1 uncultured Candidatus Saccharibacteria bacterium
TCTTTCGGAATTCCTACGGTGAGTTGTCGTATGTTCTGAAGTTTTGGATTTAAAATAGAATCCCGCTCTTGTTCGTAATCGTGTGAAACGGATGTCGCGTCTTGCGCATCGCATTCGGCAATTCCAAGAAAGAGCATCGCACTGTCATGAACCGTTTTGGTGATAGGTCCTATTTGGTCCAAGCTTGACGCCATGGCGATAAGTCCGGAGCGGGAAACGGCGCCATATGTCGGCTTCATTCCAACGACTCCGCAAAATGCGGAGGGTTGGCGTATGGAGCCGCCGGTGTCTGACCCAAGCGCGGCGAGCGCCATAGTCCCCGCGACTGCGGCGGCGGAGCCGCCGGAAGACCCGCCCGGAACGCGTTCCGTATCGCGGGGATTGCGTGTCGTACCGAACGCGGAATTTTCGGTAGAGGACCCGAACGCAAACTCGTCAAGATTTGTTTTTCCCAAAAATACCGCTTTCTGGTCTTTTAATTTTGTGATAACGCCTGCATCGTAGCTTGCGGTATAATGTTCCAATATTTTTGACCCTGCAGTTGCGGGA
>CAZVKF010000069.1:559-4196 GCA_964627585.1 uncultured Candidatus Saccharibacteria bacterium
GCGGGAAGTCCCCCAATAAGAATGTTGTCTTTTACCGCAAGCGGAACTCCCGCTAAAAGCGGTATCGTTTCATCTTTTGCGATGGCAATATCAACCGCCTCCGCGTCGCGAATCGCTTCTGATTCCGCAAGCGAAAGATACGCGTGTACGTTTTTATCTTCTTTTTTGATGCGCGAAAAATATGTCTGTGTGATTTCAAGCGCGGAAAATTCTTTTTTGAGTAGGCCTTCGTGAAAAGACCCGATGGTCAACTGTTCCAATGGCGCAGACGGCATGATAATTATTACACGTTATTTTTTTATGTCCTATCTCTCTTGAATACGGGAGGAACTTTGAGATAGCCGCTTTCTTGTTCGGGAAATTGTTCTATTCCTTTCCCGCGATTCGTGTTTTTTGTATCCCCGTCATCTCTAAAACTGTTGGTAAGAAGGGTGCCGCCGCTCATGGGCGCGATTCCTGCTGTATTTACTTTTTGAAGTTGCGCTACGTGTGTAACGATTTCTTGAAGGTCGCGCAAAAGACGTTCGCTTTCTTTTCCCTCCAATTCAAGACGGGCAAGTTGCGCGAGATGCGCAAGCTCTTTTTTTGTGATAGAGAAGCTCATAGAAGCAATTGTAACTTCTCTTGAAACAGAGCGCAACGCAGAGGCGTGGATGTGTGGCGGTGCGCGGAAAGCCATTTTCGTCCACGAAGGATTTTTGTGCGTCCTCTTTCATGTCCGCTATGCTATAGCATAGTGGCTGGTAGATTTTCAACGGTTGTTATTATTTTCCGTGATTATTTTTCAATTACATATTTTGTTTGTACCCCTTTCTTTGTGCCCACTATGCTATAGCATAGTGGCTGGTAGATTTTCAATGGTTGTTATTATTTTTTGCGATTATTTTTCAATTACATATTTTGTTTGTATGCCTTTCTTTATGCCACTATGCTATAGCATAGTGGCATACTAAACCCCATGCATTCTCATATCTGCGTTTAGATGCGTATTCAAACCTCCAACCATAAGATGTCGGAGATCTTAGAAAAATGCATAGTACGCATTCATTCCAAAATCAATATTCGTCGAAACGTCTTCGTTTGGTAAAAAATCAATGGCGCAGTACGCCGTGTTCTTTGTTATCAAGTTTCAGTATGATACACTTATGTATATGAATATAAAAAAATATTATGAGAGAATGGCAAGCATCGCCGGCCTTTTTGTCGTACTTATTCTGCTTTTTGGTCTTTCGCCCTCGCCCATTTCTTCCGTGGATGCGCAGACGGCCGGAACTACACCTGTCTCCTGCGGCACCGGGCCGCTTCTTGGTTTCTATTCCGATTCTAATTCCAGAACTTTTCTTGGCAGCGACCCAAGGGTAATGAGCGGCGAGGTTGGTCAGCCACTGGAAAAACCGAAATTCACGGGGAGTAACCAAATTTTATCAACCTCGGACAATTTAGTAATTGTTGTCGCGAGCGGTTTGCCGGCAGGCGCGAGAGTAGAGAGAAAAATCTATAACTTTACCGCGGGGCCACAAGTTTGGCACGTTCTGGCTGGAACTCCAACCACCGTAGGTCAGTACACTTTAAAACTGACAGCTACCAAGCCCGGCTGCCCCAGCGACACCGGCACTATAAAGCTCAGCATAGCACCAGCCGGAGTTTCCTGTGGGCTTGGCGCAACCACGCCGACTGCCGTAGGACAAGCAACCACGCTTAACTGGACAATTACCGGACCGGTTGTGAGCGGCACGATTTCGCCAGCCATCAGCGGTTCGCCGGATTTTACCAAAAAAGGCAGTGCGCCGAGTTTACCGCTTGCCACCGACACCATCTTTACTCTGAATGTGGTCGGCAGTAACGGCGAAACCAATAGTTGCCGCAGTCCCGTCAAGGTCGGCGGCACATCCGGCAGTAGCGTATCTTTCGTAAAGTCGGTGGTTTTTGATAGTGCCTCCGATTTAAATGCACTGGCAGGTTTCATATTTTGGAATAACAAATTTGTAATTTCCGCCCGTTGCCGGCTGTGGTTTCTTGCGGAAGACGGCAGTAAATTCACCAAACGGGAAGCGTGTTTGGACGGCGGCTCCGCTTCCAACGCCATTTACCAGCACGCCACAGGAGAGTACGCTCTCCATTTAGAGTGGGGCAGTGGCAACCTGGTGCGCACAAACGCGAGTATGAATGGAGCCTCCTGCGCCCGGGAGGGCCCCAGTGGGCTTGGTTCCAATTGGGACTGCGCCGAGTTCGGCCCCAGTGCCGGACAAGCGGTTCTCTACGGCCCCAGTGGGGATTCGGCCTATATTATTTCCAAATCCCCATACCGTCTCTACAACAGCGACCTTACAGTTCTAAAAAATAAGGTAATTGCTAGACAGGATAGCAATAGTTTGGTTAAACTTCCCGATTGGCAACTTGGCGGTATCGTGCCGTCGGCTCCCAATGCCGGCTTTAGGGTGGGATTTGGGGACTATGCGGTGGGTTCAGGGTTTGGCACCGATTTTAAATCTGGAACTTACCTTTATTCAGTTTCGGATTCGGGAGCGATAACCCAAGTCAAAAAACTGGTTGAGTCAGGAAGTGTGTTGCACGCTTTTGAAAATACCACCAACCCGCCCAAGCTCGCCTTAATGCAATACGATTCCAGGACGGGTCACGGCGGAAAAATTCTGGTTTATAAATTGGTTGGCGATAATGTGGAATTGGATAGAGAAATTGTTTTGCCCAGTGGGTTTAAGGCCCGCCAGTTCGCTATTTGGGGCAATTACATACTGACGCCGTTAAGCGGCGGAGGAACTGTAGGAGACCCGGTGATAAAATCCGGTTTTGAGGTCTGGAAAAACGGTCAAAAAATAGACACTATCCGGTCGGTAGGCGTGGGCAGTTTTGTCGGCGGACTACTTGTATCTCCGAGCGGCTATGTGGCTCTTATATACGGTGGCTTCAGTACTCCGACGGTGGACATTTATAAAATCAACGACACCGCCGGCACAACCGAAGGCGGAGGGACGACAACGAGCACCGTTGCCACCGCCACTCCCATAGTCCCCGGCGAAATACAAGGTGGCACGCTTGCCGAACGCTACGCTCAGTGCGATGCATCGTATCCTGGAGACGCGGCATTGACCGACCTTTGTAAAAAAGTTGAATTGCTTAAAGAGACGGTGTGCAGCTTGGCGCCGACAATCTCATTCTGCAGTGCGGTGCGAGGTACATCCGGCGGTGGTTCCCCGTTTCGTTATTTATACCAAAATTGATTTTAGTGATTGTAACAAATTTACGTCATCGCAAGACGTAAGTATAGAGGAAAGCGGAATTTTTTGAACCGCTACCCTAAAAGTTAAACTTGGAAGCGAAGCTACCGATAAGCGGAAGCTCTTTTTGCACTCCTTTGACTGCGTTCATAATGCCCATGATTATCAAAACAAATAAACCCAAGTAAACAACCGAAAAAAGTAAGCCCAAGAAAGGCGCGATTGCGTAAACAATTCTTGCGATAATCCAGATGGCAACCCACACGATAAAGAGCACCAACCCCTGCTTCATATGATATTTCACAAACGGGTCGTTCTTCGCACCGGTCAAGAAGGGAATGATTAATAATATGCCCAAATACGAAATAACGGCCATTAAAGTATTTGTGCCTTGAGCGCCT
>CAZVKF010000070.1:0-4012 GCA_964627585.1 uncultured Candidatus Saccharibacteria bacterium
AGCGAGCGCAATCCGCCGGCTGGGGCGGATTGACAGCGTGTTTTCGTGCGAAGTGTCGGTTGGGAGATACGGATGAGACGGGAGTCCAGAATTGGGTTGTGTTGTACAGGAATTTGACACGATATTTTTGTATGGCTATACTTAACTATAGTTCACAGAAAGTCCGCGGCTGCGGGCTTTTTATAAAAACGATGGATTTAAAAGATTTAAAAAAGGCGGTTGATCAGATTGCAAAAGAGAAGGGTCTTGAATCTGAAAAAGTGCTTGAGGCCATTGAGTCGTCTATCGCCGCCGCGTACAAAAAAGAATACGGCAAAAAAGGAGAAATAGTCCGGTGCAAATTTGACCTTAAAACAGGAGAATTGAAATTTTGGCAGGTGAAGACGGTGGTGGACGAATCCACTGTGCGAATCGTTGAGGAAGGCGCCGTCCCCGAAGAGGGCGCCCGTTCCGACTCGGAGACGAGGCGAGAGCCCCTGGCTGAGGCGGAGCGGGAGGAAGATGTTTTGCCGCGCTACAATCCCGACCGCCATATTTTATCGGAAGAAGCGCGAAAACTAAAATCGGACGCGCAACTGGGAGAGGATTTTGAATTTCCTCTTGAAGCGCATGAGGATTTTGGAAGGATTGCGGCTCAGACCGCCAAGCAGGTCATACTTCAGCGTTTGCGGGAAGCGGAGCGTGATTCGGTGCTAAAGGAATTCCGCGATAAAGAGGGACAGGTTGTCAGCGGCATCGTGCAGCGTTTTGAGCGCGGAAACGTCCATATTGATTTGGGGCGCGCCACGGGCGTGATGTTTGCCAACGAGTCCATTCCCGGCGAACACTACCGCATCGGGGAGCGTATGCGGTTTTACGTTCTGGCGGTGCAGGAAGACACCAAACTTCCCGGCATAATACTTTCGAGGGCGCATCCGCAGTTTGTTTCCGCCTTATTCGCGCTGGAGGTTCCGGAGATTACGGAAGGAACGGTGGAGATTAAAGCCATTGCGCGCGAGCCGGGCAGCAGGACCAAGATCGCCGTTTCTTCAAAAGTTGAAGCCGTTGATCCGGTAGGTTCATGCGTAGGACAGCGCGGCACGCGGGTAATGGCGGTCAATAACGAGTTGGGACAGGAAAAACTCGACATCATTGAATGGTCGGCTGAACCCGAAAAGTTTATCGCCAACGCCCTCTCGCCGGCAAAAGTTAAACTTGTGGAGACGTTGCCGCGAAGGGAGGCCAGGGTGTATGTAGCTGACGATCAGTTGAGTTTGGCCATCGGCAAAGGCGGACAAAACGTGCGTCTGGCGGCAAAATTAACCGGTTGGAAAATTGACGTCCGTTCGCAATCCAAGCCGGAAGAAATGCAGGAAGGGGGTATTGCAATAGCCCAGGCGGATGTGGAAAACGAGAAGGTTGAAAAAGAAAGCGAAGATTAAGAAAATAAAAACTAAACCATGACTATTTATTATTTCGTATTCGTGCCGATAGCTGTCGCGTTATTTTACGCCGCTTCCGTCATAGTGTGGCTGCGTAAACAGCCGTTGGGGAATGAGAAGATGCATAAGATTGCGGATGCGATCCGCGCCGGTTCGCGCGCATTTTTAAATCGCCAGTATAAAAGCGTCGGCGTGGTGGCGATTATCCTGTTCGCGCTTATCGCGTATTTTTTGGGCAGGTCTATTGCGCTCGGATTTATAGTCGGCGCGGTTACCTCTGCTCTTGCCGGTTATCTCGGCATGAATGTTTCGGTGAGCGCAAACGAAACCACGGCCGCCGCCGCGAACAAAGGATTGGAGAAAGCGCTCGGCGTAGCATTCAAAGCCGGTTCCGTTACCGGTTTGCTGGTGGCGGCTTTGGCGCTGCTGGCCGTTTCCGCGTTTTATTTCGCGACCGGAAATATTGAAAGTTTGATAGGCCTTGCTTTCGGCGCAAGTTTAATTTCAATATTCGCCCGTCTCGGCGGCGGCATTTACACCAAGGCGGCCGATGTGGGCGCGGATTTGGTTGGAAAAGCCGAAGCCGGCATACCGGAAGACGACCCGCGCAATCCTGCGGTAATCGCCGATAACGTAGGAGACAATGTCGGCGATTGCGCCGGCATGGCCGCAGACCTTTTTGAAACGTATGCCGTAACGGTTATCGCCACCATTCTTATAGGTTCGCTGCCGCTTTCCGGATTAGGCGGAACGGACGGAGTTTATCTGCCTTTGGCCGTAGGCGGAGCGGCGTTGGTCGCTTCGGTGATAGGCGCATTTTTTGCAAAGCTCGGCAAAGGCGGCTCCATCATGGGCGCGCTTTACAGGGCTTTGGTTGCCGCGCTGGCGATCTCGGCCGTGCTTTTTTATCTGCCGATGTATCTTTACGGCGGAAATAATTATTTGAACTTGTATCTCGCGTCGCTGATCGGTTTGATTGTTACGGCACTTATGGTTTTGATCACTGATTACTACACCGCGAAGCGATTCCGTCCGGTGCAATCCATAGCCAAGGCATCCGAATCCGGCCACGGCACGAACATCATTATGGGTTTATCGGTCGGAATGGAATCAACCTTTATTCCTATTCTTATAATAGTCGCGGGAATTATGGCGAGCTATTGGCTTGCCGGCCTTTACGGTCTCGCCGTTGCCGCTCTCGGAATGCTTTCGGTCGCCGGAATAATCGTTACTATTGACGCCTTCGGTCCGGTTACCGACAACGCCGGCGGCATTGCGGAAATGAGCAATGCCACGGACGATGTCCGCAAAGTTACGGATGCATTGGATGCGGTAGGCAATACCACAAAAGCCGTTACGAAAGGGTATGCTATCGCTTCTGCGGGACTCGCTGCGGCTCTGCTTTTTCCCGACTATGTCGAAAAACTTTCAGCCGCCGGCCAGCGTATTACATTCGCACTCGATAATCCGTACGTAATTGTCGGTTTGTTTTTAGGCGCGGCATTGCCGTATCTTTTTGCGTCATTCGCCATGCGTTCCGTAGGCAAAGCCGCGGGCGCGGTGGTTGAAGAAGTGCGGAGGCAGTTCAAAGAAATTCCCGGCATTATGGATTACAAAGCCGATCCGGATTATGGCAGGGCGGTGGATATAGTTACCAAGGCGGCGTTGCGGGAGATGATCGTCCCGTCTTTGATTCCCATTCTCGGAGTGCTTCTGATCGGATTTATGCTTGGCGCTCAGGCACTCGGCGGATTTCTCATGGGATCAATCGTTTCCGGACTTTTTGTGGCGCTTTCCATGACTGCCGGAGGTGCCGCCTGGGATAACGCCAAGAAATACATTGAGGAAGGGCATTACGGCGGCAAGGGCAGCGATGCGCATAAGGCGGCAGTTACAGGAGATACAGTCGGCGATCCGTACAAAGACACGGCGGGACCGGCTATCAATCCTTTGATTAAAGTTATAAATATCGTTGCCCTGCTTCTTGTGCCGTTTTTGTAATCTTTTTCGCGACCACGCAACAAGGCCCATTCTGGCCTGTTTTTACTGGGTTTTATCATAGTTGACAATATTATAATTTAATGCTATATTATAAAAGCTATTTTACAATAGGGACAAGTAAGAACGGCCTAAGTTTCCAAAACCGAATAAAAATTTGAAAGGAGAGAGTCATGGAATCAATTGATTTTCAGGACGGCGAGCTTGCTTGCCAGACGGAGGAGGCGCCATGGACAGAGCCGGATCGTACATCCACGATTCATAAAGAGCCGTACGACTTCGGTTATCTGGAGGAACAGGCCATGCTCAGCGGAGTCAGCGAGTACACCCTCAATATGTCCATGGGTTACGAGCCCATGCTTTCCGGAGACGAGGAGGAGTTCACTCGCGAGTTCGATGCGGAGTGGGAAGAGGAAGAGAGAGCCAGAGAGGTCCTCTATGGAGAGGACGCCCACGACGAGATTCGTCCAGGGCCGGAAGCGCGAGGCCCTCATTACCACGATAGGACCTGCTCCCCGGATTGCGCAATCGTCTGGAGCGCGCGAATCGCATCATTAGCACATTTGCCTGTCTGTGCCGCATAGCGGATGCAG
>CAZVKF010000071.1:0-3777 GCA_964627585.1 uncultured Candidatus Saccharibacteria bacterium
TATTCGTAAGCAAAGCCGGCAATCCTTTCGGAATTTATGCGGCTGATAACACCGATGGTTTCGGCCACAGTATGGGCTTCATCAATAAAACGTTCCCGACCGGCATAAAATTCCTCGGTATTTTCCCGCACAATCGTCAGATTAATCCGCCCGTATTTTGACGGCACGCCTTCGAATGAAACTACCGGCCTGAGATTGGCGTAAAGATCGAACGCCTGTCTTAGGGCGACATTGACGCTCCGGAAACCGGTGCCGATCGGCGTTCCTATCGGCCCTTTCAGCGCCACGCCGTTTCTGCGGATGGATTCCACGGTGTCTTCGGGCACAGGATTGCCGCAGCGATCAAATGCCGTCAAACCAGCCGTTCGTTCATCCCAATCGATCTCCACGCCGGCGGCTTCAATAATCCGTACCGCGGAGTTTATCACTTCCGGTCCTATGCCGTCCCCGGGTATGAGCGTAATTCTATGCATTGCGGCTTTGTTCATTTTGGACCTCCTTTTGTGAATTCATCCGCAAGTATGCCTATTCGCACCATATCGTGGTATTTTCCGTGCCAGAAATATTCTTCGCGTAGAAGGCCCTCTTTTTTGAATCCGAGCTTTGAATAAATGTGCAGGGCGCGCCGGTTTGTGGCGTAAGCCATGCCCCAAACTTTATGGAGTTTTAACTTCCGGAACGCGAATCGCAGAAGCAGCGGAAGAATTTTTTGGGCGTAACCGCTGCCCCAATGCTCCTTTTTGACGATAAGAGACATGCGGCCAAGTTTATTTTCCCAGGAGATTTGATTTATGGCGCACTGTCCGACATAGGCGCCGTCATCTTCCCTGAAGACGGAAAAAACGTAATCTTTTTTGCTTTTAAGTATTTTCTTTACAAATTCCGTCTCCTCTTTCCTGGTAAATTTTTCCGTGAAATGCTGGAAGTTTTTGATGACGTCAGGATCATTCACCCACGACATTACGTTATCCACGTCTTTTAAGGTCAGGGGTTTTAAAATGAGCATATCGGTCCTTGTTTTGTTTACGTGCTTCAGGAATTGTAGAAGATTAAAAGAATTTTTTCAATTCCGAAGGTTTTTTGGAGATAAACTGGTATAGTCGCGCCGGACGCTGTTTCGCACCCACAAATATTTTTAGGGTAGGTTTGATAAGGCCAAGCGACAAAAACTTTCTCCGAAAATTACGCTTGTCGAGTTTTCTGCCCAATATCGTTTCATAACTTTTTTGGAGTTCGCTCAGCGTGAAATACTTGGGCAGAAGCGAATACGCGACATTCGTGTATTCCAGTTTTGCACGAAGCCGTTTCACGGCGTAGCTGATTATTTTACTGTGATCGAATGCAAGCTGCGGCAGTTTTTCCACCACATAAAGGGTAGACGACGGAATAAGCTTATGCTTAGGTATCAGCGTGAAATATACTGCGCTAACCGCATGTCCGCGCGGATCGCGTTTGGGGTCGCCGAAAGTATAAAGTTGTTCGATATATAACGGCAGTATCCCGGTTTTTTCTTTCAGGATGCGCAGCGCGGCTTTTGAAAGGGTTTCGTTTTTAAGCAAAAATCCGCCAGGCAGCGCCCATCGATTTTGAAACGGCGGGTTGGCGCGTTTAATCAAAAGAACTTTAAGTTCGGTGTTTTCAACCGTGAATATCACAATATCAACGGTTATCGCGGGCTGCCAATATAGTTTTGAATTACGAATCATGAATTATGAATCAAGCTCTTTTAACCAAAGATTTACTTCCGCGTCCGAGGGCATGCGCCAATCGCCGCGAGGGGACAGCGCGACCGAACCGACTTTCGGACCGTCTGGCATGACGGACCGTTTCCATTGATTCTTGAAAAAGCGGGTAAGAAAAACGCGCAGCCATTTTTTTATTTCGTTGTCGGCGTACTTCGTTCCGAATGCCTTTCCGGCGAGAAACAATATTTTTCGCGGAGAACTGCTCCAGCGTACGAAATGATATAGGAAGAAGTCGTGCAGTTCATACGGCCCGATCAATTCTTCGGTTTTCTGGGTTATTTCTTTATTGCGGGTCCGCGCCAATTCCGGGGAAATAGGCGTACGTAGAATGTCCTCAAGTATATTTTTCGCGCCTTTGAATTCTTTTCTTTCGCTTATCCATTGTATGAGATATCTGACAAGGGTTTTCGGCACCCCGGCATTAACGTTGTAATGAGATATATGGTCTCCGGTATACGTGTTCCACCCCAAAGCTATTTCGGAAAGATCGCCGGTTCCTACTACCAGTGCGCCGATTTGATTCGCTTTGTTCATCAATATCATGGTGCGATACCTTGCCTGTGCATTTTGATAAGTGACATTCTGTGTTTTTGCGTCATGTCCGATTTCTTTCAGGTGCTGCAGCGCGCCTCGGGATATGTCTACGGATTCCAGGGAAACGCCCAAAGATTCGGCGAGTTTCACGGCATTAGCGCGAGTGCGGCCGGAAGTGGCCGGCCCGGGCATTGTAACGGCAAAGATATTCTTAAGTGGGATGTTTAACAATCCGCATGCGCGTACCGATACAAGAAGCGCCAATGTGGAATCAAGCCCGCCGGATATGCCCAGGATTAACTTTTTAAGTCCTGAATTTTCAAGCCGTTTTGCAAGCCCTGCGGTTTGTATAGAGAAAATTTCTTCGGCGCGTTTGTCGCGTTCCACCGGATTCTGGGGCACAAACGGATAAGCATCAACGTTTCGGAATAGAACCTCTTTTAGCTTTTTCGGCTGCAAAGTAATTTCAATATGCCGGAAATTTCTGAGAGGAATTTCATGCGCGCCTTCGCCGAAGCTGGTCATTTTTTCGCGGTCACCGATGATATGTTCTGTATCGAGCTTGGAAACACTAAGCTCGCCGTTTCTGTCAAAACGCCGCGACTCCGCCAATTCCGAGCCGTTTTCGGCTATTATGGCGTGGCCTCCGAACGCGAGATCGGTTGTCGATTCGTGCGGTCCGCATGAAGCGTAGACGTAGCCGCAAATTCCGCGGGCGGATTGCTGAATCACTAAACCCTTGCGGTAATCGGCTTTTCCGACCAAATCATTGGATGCCGAGGGGTTTGCGATAACGGTTGCGCCTTTAAGAACTTGGAGAGAGCTCGGCGGCACAGGAACCCAAAGATCCTCGCATATTTCTATGCCCAAAACCGCGTCTTTAAAACCTGAGATGGGGAATAGCAAATCCGTTCCAATCGGCACGGTTGAATCGAAAAGCTTTATCTCTTTTCCGGAAAGGTCGCGCGCAGAAGAAAACCAGCGCTCCTCGTAGAATTCTTTGTAGCCGGGTATATAGGTCTTTGGAACTATGCCGTACACTTTCCCGCCAGCTATTACAGCCGCGACGTTAAAAAGCTTATTCTCGTATTCCAACGGCAGGCCGACTACCAGAACGCTTTTTATTTTTTTTGAAGCATCCCTAACGGCTTTAAGGGCAACAAGAGTTTTATCAAGAAGTGCGCGCTGGTGGAAAAGGTCTCCAAGCGTATATCCGGTAATGCTTTGCTCCGGAAATACGGTTACGGCCACCCCCATGTCTTCGGCTTTTTTGGCGAAATCCAAAATTTGTTTCGTATTGTATCCTATGTCGGCTATCCTCATCGGCGGCGCAGCGGCAGCTACTCGTATGAATCCAAATCGAGTTATCAAGTCGTTAGTCATTTTAATTTGCATTCCGCAATTTCGATGGTTTGCCAATAGCGGTATCCGGACCTTTCTTTTGGATCGACAATTATTTTTCTGTTTCTTTCAAGATAATTCATCCAGATTTTGCTCT
>CAZVKF010000072.1:0-3750 GCA_964627585.1 uncultured Candidatus Saccharibacteria bacterium
TGACGCGAAGAAGATGGCCGGTAATGTAGTAAGGGATGTTGCCCACCAGTTTATAGTTTTTAGTTTTGAGTTTTAAGTTTTTAGTTAACTCCGGAAGGATTTTTAGAATATCGCCATCGATTACTTCAATTTTTGATTCTTGATTTTTGAATTTTGATTTTAAACTGTTAACCAAGTTTTTATCTTTTTCAACCGCAATGATTCTAAAAACTGAAAACTCATCAACTAAAAACTCGGTGAGTTCGCCGTGCCCGGGACCGATTTCAACGACGACCTCACCATTCCGTAACTCAAGGGCGTCAATAATTTTTTTGATTTTTGTTCTGTTGGTAAGAAAATGCTGTCCAAGGCGTTTCATGTCAGTCCAAGCTTATATACCTTTCTTCGTCGTCGAGCGGTTTCGCGCCGCGGAATTCTATAAGTTCCGGCGGCAATTCGTGAAGGAAGCGCGAAGGCAGATCGTAGAAACTTATACGCAAACTTTTCTTCGCCCTGGTCATGGCCACATACATCAGGCGACGCTCCTCTTCTATTTCTTCATCGCTGCCGAGCGACATCTGGTGGGGCAAAATTCCCTCGTTGCATCCGGCCATCAGTACCGCGTCGAATTCCAGCCCCTTTGCAAGATGAATCGTTGAAAGCCGTACGGCCGCGCCTTCGTTTCCGTGTCCGGTTTTGTCGTTTTCCTGAAGCAAGCTCATTTTTTCGAGGAAGAGTTGCAAACCGGCGGGCGGCCGGAGCCCGATCGCGTCCGCTTCCGCGGCCAGTTTTATCAGTTCTCGGATGTTTTCCGTCCTCTCCATCGAGTTTTTAAAGTTTCTTTCCAAGTAAGAAAAGTAGTCCGTACTTTCGATAAAAAAGCCCAAAAGTTCGCTTACGGAAAGGGTTTTTGCGGCCCGCGGCAATGTTTTTAGAAGAGATGGAGACCGGCTTTTTGAAAAGGTTTTTTGTATTCGTTCTTCGCTGAGCCGATCTTTGGGATTGAAAGCATACCGCAGCCCGGCGATAACGTCTTTTACCTCCTTGCGGGCATGGAAGCGAAGGCCGCCGAAAATTTCATACGGTATGTCGTGCTCGAGCAGCGCTTGTTCCAGCGCCCGCGATTGAGCATTGGTGCGGTAGAGTATTGCGATGCTCGGAATGGAGCCCTTTTGTTCCCTTAATTCCCGACTCATAATTCCCGATTCAATTTCTGAAACGATCCACTCCGCCTCTTCATTTTCATCCCGCGTCTCCGCCACTATGACGGGCTGCCCTTCGGGGTTCGCCGTCCAAAGATTTTTGGGTTTTTGAAATTGATTGTTCTTTATGAGAGCATTTGCCGCGGTGATGATGTTCCGGGTTGAGCGGTAGTTTTGTTCCATAAACACAATTTTGGCTCCGGGCCAGTCCTTCTCGAAGTTGATGAAATTCCTGAAGTCCGAGCCGCGGAAACCGTAGATGCTTTGCGCGTCATCTCCGACCACGAATATATTCCGGTGTTTTCCCGCGAGCAATTTTACCAACCAATATTGGCTGGTGTTGATATCCTGGTATTCGTCAATGAGAATGTATTTGAATCGGTCCTGGTACTTTTGGAGAATTTTAGGATTGTTTTCGAAAATTCTCACAGGTTTTTCTATTAAGTCGTCAAAATCAAAAGCATTGTAGCGCTGCAGCGTCTCTTCGTAATGCTCAAAAATTTTACGCATTGTTTCCGTGTCCGGCGCCGTAAACTCGTCTTTGTGTTTTGATATTTTGTTCGCGACCATGGCCGGCCGATAACGTTCCGATGACAAATCCATTTTTTTCAGCACCTCTTTAACCGTGCGCAGGGCGTCATCTTCATCGAAAATGGAAAAATTTTCCGTTCTCTTAACAAGGCGCGCTTCTTTTTTTAGAATGCGTACGCCCAAGGAGTGAAAAGTGCCGATAAACGGACCGTTTGTCAATGCGCGTCGCCTCATCTCTTCCGCCGCTTTGTTCGTGAAAGTTATGGCTACGATGTTTTCGGGAGATACCCTCTGTTTCAAAAGATTCATAAGCAGGGCGGTGAGCGTCTTCGTTTTTCCCGAACCGGCCCCGGCAACGATCAAAAGCGGCCCTTTTTCATGCCGCGCGGCTTCATGTTGCGCCTGGTTAAGATCGGATGGTATCATGGAAATATTAGTATAATTACTGTGAAAATCGTATCAAAAGCGAAAGAATGGTGGTTAATTTCGCTGATCGTCGCCATAGCGGCTGCAAATCTGCTGTTTTCTTATTATTATGCCGGCCGATACCATAATCAATCGGAACAGGTCGACCTTGAGTCGTTCGGGGGGCCGGCATCTCTTGCATTTGCATTTAACCGGCCGGAAGGGGTTGTCATGTCTTCGGCGGGAGAATCGGAACGGCAGACAAATTCTCCGGATTTTTCCGTAGTAGGAGATTCTTATGTTTTAGGCGCGTCCAATCCCCTCGGTAATGTCTTGCCGGCAAGAGACGAACCGCTTCTTCCGGTTTCCGGAATAATCCACCATATTCAGGATGGAGAAATCCTTGAATCAGTTGCGGCGTTGTATTCCGTATCCGCCGAGATGATTGTTAAATATAATAAAAAGGCAAAATTCGAGGAAGGCGAAGACATTATAATTCCGGGCGCAAAACCTCTTGAGTATTCCGGCGACTATAGGATTCAAAATTATGCACAATAAAGTTAAGTGGATCATCGCCGCCGGCATCATATTATTTATGGGAGTCGCCGTGTTTTTTTGGCTTTATTTCGGTAACGGGGAAACTGTTCAGCCCGGCTCTACGTCGGCGCCGAAGTTCGTGGAACGTTCCCCCGTTGCGCCTTCTTTAATCAAATGGCCCGATGAAGTATATTCGGCGCCGCCTTTGCCTATCGGAGACATTTCTCAGCCGTTCAATAATTTTTTTGATTCTTTAAGCAATCTTCCGGTTGTAATTCCGACCGGCACTCAAAGCATATCCCCGTCTCCTGCGGCTTCATCGGCTGTGGTTGTAACGGAGCAAGAGCTTTTTGCTTACGCCTATCCTCCCGACTACCGCCAGCTACTTGGGGAATTCAATGAGGAGATGATCGCGGACGGATTTTTGGAAAGCGGTGAAATATACCCCATGGATTCAATGCAGGATATGGTTGCGTTCCAGGATAAGTTTGCCGATTATCTTGCGGCGAACAGCGATCTAAGCAGTCAGGAGATAGAGGCATACCGTAAGGCGTATCGCGAAGTTTTGCCTAAAATGTGGGCGGATGAATTGAGGGCTAAAAAGGCCGCGCAACAGACCTCCTTTTTACCTTTGAAATTATGGTTCCATTACCGTGAGGCGGTTGTAAAATATAAAATCAACTCAGTTTTCGCTTACATGAAGGAAAATTTTCTTGTTAACGCGGCTTATGCCCAAAGCGAATGTTACCGCGAGGGCGCGCCTACCGGCGCGGTAGGTTCGCAGAGAGCCGCGCCGTGCTGCGATTGCACCGTTGGCAAAAAACATATTCCGGTTGGCTGCTTAAATAAAGTTTGCGCCGGCCAGCCGGCGATTTGGGATCCGGACACCAAAATTTGCGGCTGCAATACTTAATCGCGCCGGATTATTCTTTGTCCCTGATGCGATAGCCGAATGCTTCAGCAAGATGTTCCGTTGTTACATTCTCGGATGGTTCGAGATCCGCTATAGTGCGGGCCGTTTTTAATATGCGGTAATAACCGCGGGCGGATATCAGCGCTTTATCGGCGATATTTTTAATAAACGCTTCGGCGTTTT
>CAZVKF010000073.1:0-2253 GCA_964627585.1 uncultured Candidatus Saccharibacteria bacterium
TTCTTAAATAACATTTTTATTTGAGCCCGGTTTTCTCCCAAGAGCATAAGGCGGAATACCCCTCCCGTTTTAAGACGGCCGTAGTCATAAGGAATTGCTCCGCAGGAGTTTTGGCGGCTGTAAAGGAATGGCTTTAGTAAAGACAGAAGGTCGCCGATGGCAAACCCGTAGACGCGGCGTGAACGAAGGCGGATAGACGCGTAGTAGGGGTCGCGCGAAAAGCTTTTGCCGAGTTTATTGGCTATGAGCTGGGGATAGAGAGAAAGAACTTTTCTGGGGTTTAGGTCCGTAAAAAATAATGTTTTATTTTTAAGGAAAACGGCATCCAGGGCGGCATAACCCCGGAATCCGTTCTCGGCGAGGTGCGACGCGATTTTCTGGGCGTAAAAAACCAGCAGTTCCCTCGCTTCCTCCGGAACAAACTCCCGCGACAAGCACCCGCGGTAAGTCAGGCCGTCTTTTTCAAGTATTTGCTGGTATACGGAAAGTATTAGAGGTTGGCCGTTATCCTTAATATAGAGTTGTATTCCCGGGGAAGCCGCTGCGTCCTCCAGCCATTCTTCCATAATAAAACAAGAAGAGCGCAAGGGAAGGAGGCGTGCGCGGCAGATTTGGCCGATTAAATTCTTATATCCAAAAAGAGCTTTCATGGCGCTCGCGGGATTCAAGATTATAGCGCCCATACCCGCCGCGCCCTCATCCGGCTTTATGGCCACCCGGGATTTTTTTTCCAAGAAAAGGCGCGCCAGCGTTTTTAAAAAAATCACGCGGTCATCAGGAGATATGTCCTCAAATCCATAGGGAACCGGCGCGCCGGTGAATTTTGCCAATTTCCGGAAGCCGCTTTTGGTGCTCCAACGGTGATAATCTTCCGGGTTTTCGGCAAGTTCTGCGCCGATAGAGCGCGAAAATTCGTATTCATAAAAAGTCGGGGCGTACACATCCAGTTGGTACGGTTTTTCCGTCATGGCGGAGCGTATTTCGCGGATAAGGTCTCCGTCCGAAAAAACGGAATTGAAGCCCGGAAGTTCGCGTTCGGAATGGAGTAATTTTATCCCGGAGAAGTCATAACCTAGCGAAGAGATAAATTCCAAATATCGCGATTCAATCGCCTTTCTCGTAACTACTATATCCCCGGGTTCTGCCGCAAAAATTGCCTGCTGGTCGTGATTAAATATCTCCGGATCGGATACATTTTGGAAAGGATGCGTAAGATTATGGATCAATAGTTTGGGCATGACCCTTTTTTTATAACAAAAAAAACAGCCGCGGGCAATTGCCGGCGGCTGTGGGGTTCTGATTGATTTATCGGAAATAATCTTTTGCCGGAACCATGGTCCGCAGGCGCTCCCGCGCTTCTTCGGAGATTCGTTCTTCCCAGTTCCCGGCAAGTTTTTTGGATGCGGAAGAGAGCATGGTGTAGAATCCTCCGGCGCGGAGAAGATAGGTTTCTTTCTCGTCGGCTTGTTTCTTCCGCCGCGGAAGTTCAAACTCCACATCCGTCACATCCCCCGGAATGGAATGAAGATACCGGCTATTCATGGGAGCGCGCAGAATATCGGCAAAGTCCATTTTTTGACGGCGATGAAAGGCGTTTTTTACGGAAAGGGTCTCGGGCTTTACGGGATAATTTTTTAATTTCGGCAAAAGAAACACGCCGGCCATTTTATGACGCGCGCTCGCCCGAATCCTTAATTCCATTGTTCCGTCAGACCGAACCGCTTCTTGCGGGAGCTCCATAAAGCCCAGACCGGATTTGTATCTGGGTTCAAAGGTGTTTATATACCGATACGTTTCGTCTCTGGATTTATAATAGGCGAGAAAACAATGGGTGCCGCCGGCGGCTGAGCCGCCGGAGGAATCTCCTGTGGACAAAGAAAATAACGGCAAGATCGCGCCGGCTAAAACCGTATCCCGCGTCGTGAGGAATGCCGCCATTGTTGAGAGCGCGGTTGCGGCGGGAATTCTCCAGCGCGCCGCAACCCATTCCGCTAACCTAAGCGCGGCTTCCCGGGTCGTATCAACTTCGCCCGGGTACCAATCCCTCTGCCATGTATTTACCAGCAGCGAATATTCCGAGTCCGGCTTAAGATTCCGAAAAGAAAGAGAGATCTCTTCGCGGGCGTAAAAAGCCACCGCCTCTTTTTCGTCTCTCTCCGGTTGGAGCCATATAAATTTCCTCTGGGAAAGGGTTTCGGTCACATCCTCGCCTCCGGTCTTTACAATTCTATCTGCCGTTATGGCTTTGGCCTC
>CAZVKF010000073.1:2263-3696 GCA_964627585.1 uncultured Candidatus Saccharibacteria bacterium
GGCCTCCGTTTCCTTTCGGGACAAGACCAGAAATTTTTTCTGGTCGGCATCCACCACGATTTCTGTACCGGCAGGATGCAGAACGCGAAGCATAGAGAGCCAGTCAATAAAACTCTCTTCCAGCTCAATTTCCTGAATTTGGAATTTCAACCCGCCGTCTTTTAAAAGAAACGGGGAGGAAATTTTATAAAGGTCCGGAGAAATGCGGTTGAGTTCGTAGTGTGTTTTGCCCTGAATAAAATTTTTGAAAAATCCGACCGGTTTCCCGAAAAGAAAATCGTTTTCCAGTTTGAATTCCCGTCCGTCCCAGTATGCCAGAAAGGGAGTAGAATTACCACTCACTGCGTCCGCCTCGGCGTCGTTAATTTCTAAAATACCGGAGCCAAAAATTCCGTTTTTATCTTCGGAAACGGGCCCGTCTTTTTTGACCAGACGAAGAATTCCCGCCGCCGCCCAAATTACGAGAAACACTACGGCCAGCGCCAGAATCTGGAAGAATTTTTTTACGCGAGAGGCAAACATAAGAGTGCTTTTTAATGTTATCACCACTGCTTAATTCCACAAGTGGAGTTTTCCACAAAGTATAAGAGAACAATGCGTTAGATTCCTACATCCCGATGGCCATAGCGTAAAAAACGGTTTCTTCCTCGCCCTCTAATCCCAAAAGCTGGTGGGCGGCGTCTTCTTTCGGCGCTCCCAGCGCGCAGCATTTCAAACCCAGGGCTTCGGAAACAAGATAAATGTTTTGGCTAACATGCCCGGCTTCTATGAGCGCGTATTTATATCCCAGATTGCCGTATTTTACGCGCGCCCTTTCAGGAATGGCGGAGAAAAAGATGATGGCCGCCGCTTCTTTGGGAAAATCATAGGAGAAACATTTCTTGGCATCAAAATATTCATCAGGAAGCGCCTCCAAGCTATGAGCGCGGACATTATAGTGGTATATACCGTGGGGTACTTCTCCGGTTTTGAGGAGCGTTATATATAATTCTACTGGATATAACGCGCCTCCGGAGGGATATGCCCTTTTTTTTGTTTTTTCGCCATCAAGCATCCCCGCGCCGTATCGCAGCAGGAGCGAAATTTGATTAAGAGTCAGCGGCGCCGGGGAAAATTCGCGGCGAGATTGCCTATGCGAAAGTGCCTCCCCCAATGTTTTCCCGGGAAGTTCAATGCGCGCGAGAACGATTTGCGGAAAGCGCGGGTATTCCTTAAACCGTATCGCCCATTTTTTGGCGGGATCAACGGGGGGTCGGTCCCGGTTGAAAAATTGAAAGAAAGGATTCATAAAATTTTCAGGGCACCGGATGAGGAATCATATTTAATTCCTCTTCTTTTTTTGGCGCGGCGAAGTATCCAAGTTTTACCGGAATTTCGTAAAGCCGCCTCACGCCAAGACATTTATTTTTCTCCCAAAGATAGAGCGGCATAAG
>CAZVKF010000074.1:0-3693 GCA_964627585.1 uncultured Candidatus Saccharibacteria bacterium
TGTGCCTTCGGTTAACTGATCGCCCTTTTTCAGCTCGTCGCACTCCTGAAAGCTAACGGTGGTGTAATGCTGCGTGGGATATTTAAACGGCTTCTTGGATTTCGACTTCATTTTCGATTTTTCTTTTGTTTTTATGCAAATGACTTTCAGCGGCCCGCGTTGCTCGATTTTCTCAACCACGCCGTCAACCTCCGACAAGGTCGCCTTACCCTTCGGAAGACGGCACTCGAAAATCTCTTCAACTCGCGGGAGACCGTGAGTTATGTCAGTGCCGGCAATGCCGCCGGTATGGAAAGTTCTCATTGTAAGCTGCGTCCCCGGCTCACCGATCGACTGCGCCGCCACAATACCAACCGCTTCGCCGACTCTGATGGGTTCATTGTCTCCCAGATCTAAACCGTAACAGCGTGAACAAATTCCATATATGGTTTTACACGTGATGGGCGAACGAACTTTTACGACATCGAGTTTTGAGTCGTTAATCAACTTTGCGGCATTGCGATCAATAATCTCGTTTTTACGCACTATGATTTTGCGTCCGATAGTAATGTCTTCAAGCGCCGTACGCGAAAAGAGACGCTCGATAAAAGAATGCCCGAATTCGCTTCCGTCGCTGCGATACAATTCAACACCCTCTTTTGTGCCGCAATCTTCTTCTCGTATTACGAGATCCTGCGATACGTCAACTAAGCGGCGCGTGAGGTAACCGGCCGAGGCCGTTTTCAAAGCGGTGTCAGTCGAACCCTTGCGCGCGCCGTGCGTTGAAATGAAATATTCCAAAGGATTGAACCCCTCTTTCAGAGACGATTTAACGGGCAGTTCCATGGTTTCGCCCTTCGGATTCTGCACCAATCCTTTCATGCCCATCATCTGCGTCGGCTGAGACCATGAACCGCGCGATCCGGAATCAATGATGGAATATACCGAACCGAAAGGATTAAGCGATGCGGGCACAACCTTCGCGACTTCCGCCTTGGCCTTATCCCAAATGCTGATGATGCGGCTGCGGCGCTCGCCGAAAGTCAACAGGCCTTCCTGATACTGCTTCCATACCATGGCTTCCTCTTGCTCGCCGCGCTTAATAATGTCCGCCTTCTCGGGAGGTACCGTCAATTCGCCCATGCCCCAAGTGGTGCCCGAACGCATGGCATGTTCAAATCCGATTTTTTTGACGGCATCGAGATAATCGTTAGTTTTCTCGGTGCCTACGGCCTGAATTATTTTTTCGACAAGCTGAGTAAGTTTTTTCTTGCTTAAAGTTTCGTTTACGAAACCGACTTCCGGCGGAAGAATGCTGTTAAAAATTATGCGGCCGCACGACGTCTCTTCTCCGCCGGTGCCGATCTTGATCGAAGCGTTTACCGCAACGGCGCCGGCTTCGTACGCAAAAAGCGCCTCTTCGCTGCCCGAAAACACCTTTCCCGCTCCATAGGCGTCTTTACGGATTTTCGTCAGGTAATAACATCCCAATACGATATCGTTGGTCGGAATCACGATCGGATCGCCGGTTGCCGGCTTCAAAAGGTTGCGGCTGGAGAGCATTTTCCACTCCGCCTCCTCTTGCGCCTCCTCGCTCAGAGGAAGGTGCACGGCCATCTGGTCTCCGTCAAAGTCGGCGTTGAAAGCCACGCAAACCATGGGCGGAATGCGGATCGCCAAATCCTCGATAAGAAGCGGCCGGAATGCCTGCACGCCAAGACGATGCAGCGTCGGCGCGCGGTTCAACAGGACTTTACGATTACCGATCACCTCTTCCAAAATCGCCCAGACCTCCGCCGGCGCCTGTTCGATGAGACGATTGGCATTTCTGATATTATGCGCCAATCCGCGTTCAAGAATCTTATTGATGACGAACGGCCTGAAAAGCTCCAACGCCATCTTCTTCGGCAAACCGCACTGATCCAGCTTCAGCTCCGGACCGACTACGATGACCGAACGGCCGGAATAATCTACGCGCTTGCCTAAAAGATTCTGGCGGAAGCGTCCCTGTTTGCCTTTCAGCATATCCGCCAATGATCGCAGCGGCCGACGCTGACTTGAAAGCTGCTGCGCGCCGAAACGCGCCGAATTGTCAATCAGCGCATCCACCGCCTCCTGCAGCATTCTTTTCTCGTTCATCATAATTACATCCGGCGCTTTGAGTTCAATAAGTTTTTTCAAACGATTGTTGCGGTTTATGACGCGGCGATAGAGATCATTCAGGTCCGAAGTGGCATAGCGACCGCCGTCCAACGCCACCATCGGTCTGAGATCGGGGGGCAATACCGGCAGAACCGTTAAAATCATCCATTCCGGGCGCATGCCGTTTTTGATCATGGAGCGGAAGGCCTTCAGGCGCAACAAAAGTTTTTTCTCGCGTCCGGCGTCTTTTGTCGTCTTCAATTCTTCCTCGATATTTTTTACTTCCTTTTCGAGATTAATCTTTTCCATAATCTTCCGGATCGCTTCCGCACCGGTGCTGGCTTCGAACACGTCGCCGAAGCGCTTCGCTAAATTATGGAATTCCTGCTCTATAAGCACGGCCCCGACACGCAGCGACTCCAGCTCCCGTCGCGCGTGAAACACGGCTTCTTTCAACGCTTCAGGCGTAATGCCTTCGGCTTGCGCGGATTTTTTGCGCGCTTTAAATTCTTTTTCTATTTCCGAAAGCGCCCGTTGTTTGTTCTCTTCGTTAACGTCGGTGACGATATAGGAAACGTAATAAATTACTTTTTCAATTTTTTGCACCGGCACATCCAGCATCAAACTCATCCTCGAAGGGACGGTCTTCAAAAACCAGATATGCGTAACCGGCGCCGCGAGCTTAATGTGCCCCATTCGCTCGCGCCTGACTATTGATCGCGTAACTTCGACGCCGCACTTATCGCAAACAATTCCTTTATAGCGGACTTTGCGGTATTTGCCGCAGTAACACTCCCAATCCTTGGTTGGACCGAAAATGCGTTCGGAAAATAGACCGTCCTTTTCCGGCCGCTGCGTGCGGTAATTAATCGTTTCCGGCTTAATCACCTCGCCATATGACCACGAAAGAATCGCCTCCGGCGAAGCCAGTTTTAATCTAATTGCATTGAAATCTATATTCATACTTCTCCTTCTTCTTTGGTTAATCCCACGTCGAGCCCCAACGCCTTAAGCTCGCTGACCAAAACGTTAAATGACGTGGGTATATTGGGGCTTTTAATTTTTTCGCCGCGAATAATGGCTTCGTACTCGGATGCCCGGCCCACCACGTCATCGGATTTGATGGTCAGCATTTCCTGCAGTGTATGCGCGGCGCCGTAACCTTCCAGGGCCCATACCTCCATTTCTCCGAAACGCTGGCCGCCGAACTGCGCTTTGCCGCCTAGCGGCTGCTGAGTAATGAGCGAATACGGCCCGATGGAGCGCATGTGGATTTTGTCTTCCACTAAATGATTCAGCTTCATCATATAAATGAGGCCAACGGTAACCGGCTGGGAAAACGGCTTGCCGGTGCGGCCGTCATATAAGGTAACTTTACCGGTTTCGGAAAGCCCCGCTTTATTGAGCTCGGCGCGGATTTGCTCTTCGGTGGCTCCGGCCAAAGAAGGCGTCACGGCACGGTAGCCAAGTTTTTGGGCCGCCCAGCCAAGATGCGTTTCCAAAACCTGCCCCAAATTCATACTCGAATCCACTCCCAAAGGATTAAACACAATATCTACCTGTGTGCCGTCT
>CAZVKF010000075.1:0-3659 GCA_964627585.1 uncultured Candidatus Saccharibacteria bacterium
TAGCAACCCTCATGATGCTTTTTTTCCCCACTCGCGAGAGTCGGCCGAGAAAGGAGTTGAGCCGCCGCATGTCTTCATCCCCGTTTGCGGCCGCTTCAATTATGCGTTCGGCAAGGCGGCCAGGCACGAAAGTGAAATCTTCGACGTACTCGTTATAAGCCTTGTTTGACATGGCTACCAGTTCGTCGTTTGGTACCCACGCGGTTTTGAGTGCATTGCATATTTCAAGCATTTTTTCTATTCCCCATAGGGCGAAGTCTCCGTCTGGGGTTGCGAATGTTGCGTAAATCATGCCGTGCACGAATGAACGCGGCGTAAAGGTGAGCGCGCGGTATGTTCCTTTTCCCCAGCTGCGGTTCAGGTTTCTCAAAGCGTCTCTGATTCTCCAACGCCATATGTTTGCTAGGACATCCAGCGCCTCGTCGTCCTTGCTTCCGTATGGATCGGTTGGAAATCCCATTGCGACGTGGTATTGGTGGATCCCTTTTCGGTCTACCTCGACGATTTTGGGGACGGATACGATAGGACGTATATCATAGGAGTTACAGGGAAGAGAGGGGACTGTTTGTTGCGGCAGGTCCGCAAAGTATTGTTCGGCCATTTTTCTTGCGTTGCGGAATGAGGGGCCGAGGATTACTGCAAACATGTTGTTGGGGACGTAGTGGTTTTGGAAAAACCTTTGCACGTTTTCCGGGCTGATCCGGAGAAGTTCGTCGGGTTCGCAGTCAACGCGATTTCTTGCGGGGTTTGTTTCATACATTGTCTGGTGTATCAAATCATGGATTTGGTTTTCCATTGTATCTGTGCCCCGGAGAAAATATTCGTTCAGAATGGCGGCGCGTTCCGTTTCGACGGTTTTTTGGTCTATGGTCGGTTTTTTTACCCCTCTTGCCATAATGCCGAAAAGTTCCAGCATGTACTCTCTTTTGAGCAGATGTCCGTGTCCGTAAAACGTGCTGGTGTGGTCAACTCGGATGTTAATATCTTCTTCTGGC
This sequence comes from uncultured Candidatus Saccharibacteria bacterium, assembly GCA_964627585.1. Classification (GTDB taxonomy): domain Bacteria; phylum Patescibacteriota; class Minisyncoccia; order UBA6257; family GWB1-45-9; genus CAZVKF01. The sequence continues at coordinate 996 of CAZVKF010000075.1, forward strand.
CCGCAGAGGTACTCCTCAAACTTGAGCTCGTCTTCCTTGTCATAATCGCCGACAATATGTTCGATAAGGTGGCACATCCCTCGACTGTTTGGTGGGTCGTGTACTGAACCGACCTTAACGCCAACGCCGGATACATGCGTTCTGCTGTCCATCTGGGTGTAGAAATGGAATCCGTTTTTTAGGACCCCTACACTCACGCGTTTCATGGCGTCACCCCTGGTTGTTTTTAAGGAGCCCGATGCTTTCACCCTAAAAAGAGAAATCAGCCTTGTCAAATAGCCGGTTTATAGGAAAGAGTTCGCATTTCTAAAGGTTCATGTTTTTGGTAGTCGATTGCTCGCAGATAACTATTAAAAAAACCGGCAGCGCGTGCCGGATGAATTTTGATTATGTTGTTGAAAGAACTTTTTCGTAAAGTGAAAAACCAAGTTTTAGGGTTTCATGGTCAATATTGAGCGGCGGCATAAAGCGGATGGCTTTTCTGCCGGCCCCCAAAAGTCTGACGCCGCAGTCTTCCTCTTCGACAAGCCGCTCACATTTTTCGATGACCTTGTCTCTTGTTTCCGAAGAAGTAAATTCGTGGGCCCACATTGCGCCAATCCCGCGAGTTTCGGTGATGAGGGTGGGGAATTTCCTCTCAATTGCATTCAGTGCATTGCGCATTTGTATCTCAAGAAGATTAACAGTGCCGTTTAGAATGAGTTCTCTAATTTCACCAAATGCCGCAAGAGCAGCTCGCATTACCATCGGTCCGCCGCCGAAGGTGGAAGAGTGCATTCCGGTTTTTTCAAAATCAAGGTCAGACCGAAAAATTGCAGCACCTATCGGCAATCCGCCGCCAAGAGCTTTTCCTACGGTGGCCATGTCGGGTTTAACCGTAGTCCAGAAAGCAGGGTCGCAACCGAAGAGGTGGCCGGTTCTTCCCATGCCGCACTGTATCACATCGACGATAAAGAGCACTCCGTTTTTCCGCGTCCATTCGTAAACGTATTGCACCATTTCCGTGTCAGCCGGAATAATTCCGCCTTCGCCTTGGCACGGCAGTTCAATGAAGAGGGCGTTGATTTTTGTCGGATCAAGCGAGGCGAAATATTTTTTGAAGTACTCGCTATTTACGCCTTTTGACGGGTAGGGAGGATATATTGTATGTTCTTTGTCCCACGGCGTTAAGAATGGGCCGCTTTGTACCTCTGGTTTAGAGGTTGTTCCACGAAGAATGCCATTGGTTCTTCCGTGGAAGGAATTTTTGAAAAATATCAAATCCCACCGATCACGTTCGCCGCGTTCCCATCGAAATGCCTGGCAAAGTTTCAGGGCCGCTTCATTTGCTTCAGCGCCGGAGTTTCCGAAGTACACCTTTGCGGGATGTCCCACTGGGCTTTTTTCAGCAAGGAGTTCGGCGAGTTTCACTGCGGGGTCGTTCGGCGCGTTGTTGAATTCGGAAAAGAAATTTCCGGTTACGATTTGTGAGAGCATCGCTTTCACGATGGCCGGGTGGTTGCCGCCGAGGTTATTTACCGAAGCATCGCAGTGGAAATCAACGAATTGAAAGCCGTCATAGTCATAAACAAAGGCGTCTCTTCGGTTTTGAACGCAGATCCGGGAGCCGATTGTTGTTGTAGCGCAGAATTTTTCTGCTTTGCGGAGAATTTCTGACGAAATCGGGCCCGGGAATACTTTCTTCCTCATGCTTGCCTCCATATTTTTGAAAGGTCTTTCCCAGATTGCTAAACTAGCATAAAAATAGAAAAAAGGAAATACCCCATTTTTACGAAAAGGTGGTACACTTAAACTGATATATTTTTAGTAGTAGTTACATGAAAGAGATCCACGCGGTTTCCCAGAGAATAGTTTGGCTTGTGGCATATTTCAGTATGCGCCTTTTTGCGAACTTTTCTGTTGTCGGAAAAGAAAAGATAGTGAACTTGCCACGCCCGCTTCTTATTATTGCTAACCATCGCACGTATTGGGATGCGATGATCATCGGCACCTTATTCCCGTTCTTTTCGACAAAATACTTGCCGATCGGTTTTATGGCGGATGATATGTATTTTCGAAATGTTTTCTTCCGCTGGTTTCTTAAACTCAATGGCGTTTCTCCTAATTGGAAAAAGACCGGATTAGATATTTCGTTGAAGTATCCTCGAGAGGTTCTTGGGAAAAGAAGAGGGGTTTTTCTACTGTTTCCGTGGGGGAGGCGTATCTATAACGCCGGAGATCACGGGCTGCCCGCTCGGGGGGCGGCTATACTTGCAAGAGAAATCCCCGAGCTTACCATTCTTCCGATTTTTTTGGATACGAGTTCGGGGGTTACTCCGCTTGATTTTTTTCAAGGAAAGAAAAAAATAACGGTAGCTGTTGGTGAGTTGTTCAAACTGACTATTGCCGAAAGGATAAAGGGCGACCAAGAGATTTCAGAAAAACTCGGAGAAATTATTCTTCGCACCGGTCGTCTTCTGGCTGGGAAAAGTGATGACAAAACAAAATGAAACAAACAGAGGACGGTATTTTAAAGAAACGGTTGAAAAGACGGCGTCCGCGTTTCAATTTGAAGAACGGGCATTACACCGTTTTGGGCAGCGTTTTTTCAGGGCAACGCTTGGTAGGCTAGTCCGCTGGATTTGGGTGCACGAAGTTGAGGGGCTTGAGAATATCCCGCTGGAA
>CAZVKF010000076.1:0-3542 GCA_964627585.1 uncultured Candidatus Saccharibacteria bacterium
GAACCCGTCCTGCTCTGAAGAAGCTCTCGGAGCTCCGATGGCTTGGTCTCCGACTAAAGTCGGAGCATCGGAGCGAGAGCGCAGGCCCGATTTGCCGCTGGAGCAAATCGAGGCCGGTTCTGAAGAGTAGGGCGGGTGAGGTTAAAAGAAACACAGGCGGACACCATGCCCCGCGAGACAGTTTTCTCAGCGGAACTCTTACATCTTAGTTTCCAGGACTTCCGCCACATCCGGCCGCAGACACTTTATGATATCAAGCAGACGCTTTTTTTCTTTCGTGTCGTTGTTTTGGTTAGCGATGCCATAGAGGCAGTTAAGGAATTCGATGCGCGTGGGCGCAACGGCGTTTCCTTCCGCGCAGTAGTTTCGGGCTTTTTCCGCGTAGGATTTATTGCCGGTAAGTCCGGCCAGCTTGAGATCTGTTCTGCCCATTAAAGACAGCGGGCGGGAACTCACGAATATATCGCGGTTTTTTTCAAATACGCCGTCTATGCCGGACGCGACGGCTTTTGCGGTTTCATCCGGCAATTTTATATTTTGATTCAGTAAAAGCTGCAGCAGGTTATCTGACGCGAAAAGAAACGACTCTGCGGCTTCGGGTTGTCCTATCGGAGAATAGAAATTCAGAGTTTTGTCGAAGTAGCCGAAGATGCCGGGAGGATTATTTTGCGTATTCTGGATCGCCCGCAATATGAGTTTGTTTTTTTGATAAGGCAGATAAAGCGTGTAAAAAAAGTAAAGGACGGCGCATAAGAGCAGTACGCATACGAAAAATACATTAAGCGGTGAAACGCGGTATGTTTTTGTGGCGTCCGCCGCGCTAAAATCCATATCGGCGTTTACGAAAAATGCGAAGAGAAGAAAAAGCGTAAGGTAGGTCGGCAGAATGTCAAAAAGCGCCATTCCCTGTATCAGATACATCAGGAACCACAAAGCCGCCAAGCGGCACCATTTATTGTTTGTTCGGCGCGCCTTTCTGAATATTAGAAAAAAGATCGCGATGTAAGACGCGAGAAGAACAAGCCCGCCGCTCACGGCATAATCAAGGAAAACATTATGCGCTCTGTCAAACCAGCTTTCAATTCCGAAATGGCGGGCGTTGTAATATTTGTCAAAGGCGAGCGGGAAATTCTCGGGCCCCCATCCGAGGACGGGTTTTTCCATGATTGCCGCAAACGAGCTGCCCCACGTCCACAATCTTGTCTGGAGAGAAGTATCAAAAATATTTTCCGGGCGCAGGCGGTTAAGCGCCGGTACGATTTTCCATATGCCGGCATCGCTTGTCGCGATAAAAGCCAGCGTAAAAATCGCTATTGCGAAAAGTGCCGCTGCCGCCAATTTCGAACCATCTTTTCTGAGGATAATATATATAAGTAGCGCTATGATTCCCCCGCCGAGTGCGATTATGGCGCCTCGGCCTTGAGCGGTAAAAATCGCACCCGCCATAACGGCCATAATCAGGCCCGTTAATATTTTTAATCCGCGACTTTTAAGGTGAGTGAAAGCGAACCATGCGAAAAAAAGGTTTAGCAACAGATAAGTTCCAAGATAATCGGAATTTCCCAAGGTCCCGCTTGCTCTGTTTGCAACCCCGATAATAAATTTAAGATTTGGCAGCCCGCCCTCATAACGCAGCCATTGGCCAATCGCGTATAAAGCCACTAATGCATTGATCCCCGAAACATACAAGGCGATTTTCTTCCAATCTTTTTCCGTTGCGAAAAAAACTGCGCCGAGCGCGAAGAGCGTAAAATAGTGTATAAGCTGCAGCGCCCCCTCGCCGCGTTCAAAATTGGACCAGAAAGCCATGTGGGGGTTAACGGCGGTTAGGGACGCGATTAGAAAACCCGCCGTAAATATCGTTACGGCGATTGCCGCGGGATGACGGAATACCTCTCTTATCCGTTCAAATTCCGCGCGCCTCGCGTTTTTTTCCAGAAACAGCAAATGCGCGAGATAACATAGCAGCGCAAGCTCTACGGTTGCGCGGAAAAACAGCGCTTTGCCCGTTATGAAGGGAAAGTAGGTCTGCGGCGCTATGATAAGCGGGGAAGCTAACGAGAGATAAATGAAAAATTTAGATACGGATTTCAACACTTATATATCTCTTATTTCTTTAAGATAATCGTTGAATTCCGGTCCTGTTTCCGGATGCCTCAGTCCGTAATGGACCGTTGCTTTCAAGAATCCTATTTTTGAGCCGCAATCAAAACGCCGTCCTTTGAATTCGGTCGCATAGACCTTGCCGCCTTCCCTGATGTATTTTTGCAGAATCTGGGTGATGCCTATTTCTCCCGGCGCTTTGGGCGCGTCGTTTTCGTAAAATGTATCAATAAGCGACAGCACCTTCGGGGTCAGCGCGTAACGTCCGATTACCGTAAGATTGGAAGGCGCTTCGTCGGCTTTCGGTTTTTCAACAATATCCAGAACCTCGTAAAGGTTTTCGTCGCCCGTCTTTTTTATTTTAACCACCCCGTAAGAGGAAACTTTCTCATGGGGCAGCGGATACAAAAGAAGAAGCGGTTCCTGCAATTTTTCGAAGATCGCAAGCTGTTTTTTGAGAGGCGAGCTGCCGTCGTCATTTATAAGTATCTCGTCTCCGAACATCACCATTGCCGGTTCGTTATGAAGGAGATGGAGTGTTTGTCTGATGGCGTCGGCATTGCCGCGCTGCTCTCCTTGGCGGACAAATGAAAATTTTGCGAGGCCGCTGATGGCCTGCACGGTTTCAAGAAGTTTTGACTTGCCGTTTTGCTGAAGGGCGTTTTCAAGCTCCGGCTGGTTGTCGAAATGATCTTCAAGCGAACGCTTGTTTTTGCCGGTAACGAAAATTATGTTTTTAATGCCTGCGGCCGCCACTTCTTCAACGATCCATTGGATGATCGGTTTATCCACGATGGGCAGCATTTCTTTCGGCTGGGCTTTTGTTGCCGGAAGAAATCTTGTTCCGAAACCGGCCGCCGGAATTATGGCTTTTTTTATTTGCATATTGCCATTATCATAGATTATGTTATACATTTTGTAAATATAAATCTGAAGATTCAGTGAGATAATGTCAAATTTCAAAGCTCGAATGACAAATCAAATCCAAAATCCAAATAACAAAAAGAAATACGATTTAGCCGACAGAACTGCCAAATTTGGTGAAGATATTATTGAGTTTGCTAAAACTTTGTCAAGTACGTCAGTAAATCGTCCGTTAATCGGCCAAATTGTTAGGTCGGGTACAAGCATAGGCGCAAATTATATGGAGGCGGACGGAGCCGAATCTAAAAAGGATTTTCGGCATAAAATCAGTATTGCCAAGAAAGAATCAAAAGAAACGATGCATTGGCTGCGTATGGTTGCGAAGGCCAACCCCGATAAACAAGAAACATGCCGCCTGTTATGGAAAGAAGCGCATGAACTTGCTTTGATATTTTCGTCTATTTTAAGGAAATGATTTGGATTTTGAGCTTTGAACTTGATTTGAAATTTGGATTTTGACATTTGGATTTTTATGATTTAATATACATAACTAATATGACTTCTGATTTCATTTC
>CAZVKF010000077.1:0-3436 GCA_964627585.1 uncultured Candidatus Saccharibacteria bacterium
AAATTAGAGACAAGAGACAAGCCCCCACACCTATGGATAGGTGTGGCGGGCAAGCGGCAAGTTTAGAAGATGCGGTGCGTCTTGCGGTGGCGCAGCTTCGGGGGACATACGGATTGGCAGTAATCGATCGGCGTGAGCCCGATAAGCTAATTGCAGTCCGTAATTTCAGTCCTCTTGTGCTCGGCGTCGGCGATGGCGAATATTTTATTGCCTCCGACGCCTCGGCGGTGCTGAAGCATACACGAAACATAATATATCTGAATGACGGCGAGATGGCGGTGCTCAGACCGGCAGGTTATCAAATTTCGGATTTTCAATCCAAGATCGTTCACCGCGAACCGTTTGTTATAGATTGGACGGTGGAAGAGGCGCAGAAGGACGGTCATCCGCATTTCATGCTTAAGGAAATCTTTGAACAGTCGGATGCAATCGAGAATTCAATTCGCGGACGGCTGATGGTGAAAGAGGGCCTTGCGAAATTGGGAGGACTCGCCGAGGTTGAGGAAAAATTGCGCGGCGTAAAACGTTTGTTTATTGTCGCCTGCGGAACGGCTTATCTCGCCGGCCGAGTCGGAGAATACATGCTTGAAGAATACGCCGGTATTCCGGTTGAGGTGGATTTGGCTTCGGAGTTCAGGTATCGCAAGCCGGTATTCAGGGACGGCGATGCGCTTTTGGCTATTTCGCAGTCGGGGGAAACGGCCGATACGCTCGCCGCACTGCGTGAAGCAAAACAAAAAGGCGTGCTGACTTTGGGCATAGTCAATGCGGTCGGTTCAACCGTTGCGCGTGAAACCGATGCCGGCGTCTATCAGCATATCGGACCCGAGATCGGAGTGGCTTCAACCAAGGCCTTTACTTCGCAGGTTGCGATTTTGGCATTATGGACGCTTCTGCTCGGTCGTCAGCGGGACATGTCGGTGGTGATGGGCCGCCGCATCGCCGAAGCGATTCGGGCACTGCCCGATACGGTACGAAAAGTCCTGACGCAGAACGAGCGTATCAAGGGACTCGTCCATAAGTACCAAACTTACAATAACTTTCTTTATCTCGGCAGGAAATATAATCTGCCTACCGCCATGGAAGGAGCTTTGAAGCTCAAGGAAATTTCGTATGTTCATGCCGAGGGATGCGGCGCGGGGGAAATGAAACACGGACCGATTGCGATGATTGACGATAATTTTCCGTCCGTATTTATAGCGTTGAAAGATTCGGTTTATGAAAAAATAATCTCCAACATCCAGGAGATTAAGGCGCGGAAAGGTCCGGTGATTGCTATAGCGACTGAGGGCGATAAGGAAATGGCGCAGCTTGCCGATGACGTGATTTACATTCCCAAAACGCTCGAGATGCTTTCGGCGGTAGCGGCCGTTGTGCCGCTGCAGCTTTTTGCGTACCATTTCGCCGCAGAACGCGGCTATGACGTCGATAAGCCGAGAAACTTGGCAAAATCAGTAACCGTAGAATAGACCGCCGTGATCAAGATCGTATTTATAGTCGTGCTGCTCTATTTTGTCTTTCTGGCATGGTCGGCCTTTTTGGGGGACAATTTTAGCGCGCAATTAATAAGAAGCGCTCCGAGCGAACAGCCCTATACGCCTTAAAAGTTTATTCCAATTTATTTTCTTTCCGCCAGCGTGAGCTGGACGTCAAAGTTTTTCCCCTTGCGGTGGACTTTCAACTTTATTTTTTGGCCTTCGCTCATGTCCTCCAAAAAATCCTGTATCGTTTTTTCTTTAGTTATCTTTTCGTGGTTGCATTCAAGGATGATGTCGCCGTCTTTTATGCCGGCTTTGTCCGCGGGGCTTTTTTCAACCACGCCGCGGCCGTCAAACCCTTCGCTGGCTACAAGGGCGCCGTAGTCAAAGGGCAGTTTCAGTTTACCTCTGAGATTTTCATCTATCGTCAGATAGCGGATGCCGAGAAGCGGCCGGCGGATATGGCCGAATTTTTTCAGGTCTTCCAGGTCGCGCTCCGCGGAGCTTATCGGTATCGCGAATCCGATATTCTGCGCTCCGAATACTATAGCCGCATTGATTCCTATCGCTTCGCCGTAGATGTTTACCAGCGGGCCGCCGGAGTTTCCGGGGTTTATGGCGGCATCGGTCTGGATGAGGCCCCTCATTTCCTGCGGAGCCGCAGCCGGATCCGCCTGAGCGGCGATGGTCCGTGAAAGACCCGAAACTATGCCGGATGAGACGGTGTTTTTGAAAAGTCCCAGGGCGTTGCCTATGGCTATGACGGTTTGTCCCAGTTCCAAATCAGAGGAATCTCCGAGGGAAACAGTCGGGAGCTTATCCGCTTTGATTCTCAGTATAGCCACGTCGTTTATGGGGTCGCGCGCCAGGATTTCCGCTTCGTACTGTTTGCCGTCGTTGGTAATGACGGTGTATTCCGCTCCCGGATCGGCTACAACATGTTTGTTGGTCAGTATCACGCCGTCTTCGCGCACGATAAATCCCGAGCCGCCGCCTATTTTTACGCGGCCGTGGGCGTCAATCATTTCCTCGGGGATTTCCAGCTTTTGTCCGAAAGGCAAAAAGGGCATGAGGTCGGTTGCGATTTCTTTTTGAATGGCTTTCAGGTCTTTTGAAATGGCAATTGAAACGACCGAAGGCATCACTTTTTTAATTGTGTCTATAATCGGCGATTTTTCCCTGGGCATTGTTTTTATTTAGACCAAAATTGCCGTTATCGCGAAGAATCCGACTAAGGCAAAAATCGCAAGCAAAAGTATAAGCCAGACCGCGGTCCACATCACAACCTTTATCGATTCGGATTTTTTGTTTTCAAAAAATAGAGAAACGGGATAAACGAAAACGATAGAACCGCAGATTAACGCGGAAATTATAAATGCCAAGAGGAAAAATATTATTGAGAGGACGGGATGTATTTTCAAGCCCTGCATGCCGATCCATTGAATGATGACGGCGAAGACGCTGACATATAAAGTTAGCGCCAAGGCCTGTAATAAGCCCCTTATTTTTGGATTGGAATTCATTAGTTTAATTTTATCATAAAGCATTTTAAAAATCACTGGCGGTGGGGGTGAGATTCGAACTCACGAGACCCTTGCGGGTCTACCGCATTTCGAGTGCGGCGCTTTCGACCGCTCAGCCACCCCACCTTTATGAAAACCCCGACCCCCGCTTAAGAAACCTGTCGGGTTTCTTACGTCACTCACTTCGTTCGCTCATATTTTCCGGCATGGAGTTTTCATCGGTGCCCTCGCGAGGAATTGAACCTCGATTTCTTCCTTAGGACGGAATCGTTCTGTCCGTTGAACTACGAGGGCGGATTATTCTGACTATACTTTACAGGCGTTAATTTTTCAATTTTCATTGAAAAAATAAAGAGTCATGATTATACTTGATAAATAGATTTCGGGCCTATAGTAAAACGGTATTACGCATCCATGGCATGGATGAGGTCGGGG
>CAZVKF010000078.1:0-3435 GCA_964627585.1 uncultured Candidatus Saccharibacteria bacterium
CTTCATCATTTCCCGCGCATTCAACCGGCACGGAGGGATCATGGTCTGACGGCTCATAGCCGGAAACAAGAGATTCAAGATAGGAAAGGCCGGTGCCGTAAAACCACGAAAATTCTCCAAGGCGCGCCGGGTAATGAAATACGGTTGAAGAAAAATTTGCCGACAGCGTTGCTTGCGGACCTGATGTTGTAACGGTGCAAGTCGTTGAATATTTTCTTTGGCCTTCCGCCGTATCGCTTTCCAAAAGCGCTCCGCAATTCAACCCGCCCTGGTTAAGGGCCAAGACCGGCTTTTGAACGGAAGTCTGGACGCAACGCCGCGCTCCAAAGGCCTCGGTGCCTAAATCATAAAAATGGGTTGGAGAACAGTAATCCGCCGGTACAGGCGTCGGCCAGGGAGCGCCTCCGTCAAAGGGCATTCCTTTGTATTCGTACGCCTGCAGACTGTTTACGGTAAAACAGCCGGGAGCTTCCGGCCCGCAGAAAGTTCCGCCGGGAAAAGCGCCGCGGTAAACCCACGCCGGAGGCAAAAGTTTTGATAAAAAATCCGTTCCCACCCAAGGCGCCGGCGGAGAATCATAGAAACTGCCGGTGATAAAATAAGACGCGTCCGCGAAAATATCTAATGTCACCTTATCCCCCGGTTTTAATATTGTATTGCTGGTAAGAAGCGCTCCGGAATTTTTTTCACGCACTTCGCCCGTATAGCTGACGTTTATGACCGATGTTAAATTATGAGTGTCGGGCTGGCCTGTGTTAAAAGCATAATTGACGCTTTGAGCGGCGCTCTGTTGGCCCGGAGTCGTCGCCGCGATGGCGGAATCCGGCACTCGCGCTTCAAAGGAGCCCGCGACAAAAAGCGCGCCGATTAAAAATAGCGTTACTAGCAATGTGTGATGATGTTCTTTGATTAAGTTCATACAACGGGTTGCTCACCTTTATTACTAAAATGTTTTTTCAGAAAATACAAGGCGATAATTAAAATAACAACACCGGCCAGAAGAGTGTAAAAGTTAACTCTGCTCTTTAAGCAAATAGACTCGCTAAACTTGGAACAATCATAAGTGACTTCAGCGGAATCAACAACCGCCCCGGAGGCGTCTTTAAGTTCGGCAAGTAGCGTAAGTTTATCATACCCTCGGAGGCGCGAAACATCTTTTGAAAGCAAATCAATTGTTCCGGTCATCTTGCCGTTGGTTTCCGCCTCGGCAAGCGTTCTGCCGCTTGAGGTTTTGAGCGCGATATCCAGCTTCCCCACTCCCTCGCCTTCGGTGGTGTTGTGGTAGCAGGCGAAAGCCACGGCAGAAGAGCCACCGGAGAGAGGAAACGAACTTAAGCCCACAAAATTTAGCCGGGGCTTGAAACCTTCTTTAATTAATCTGATGTGTATCTCGCTTTTCTGGTCTTCGGCTTCGGCTTTGATTTTTATGAAGTGAACAGGGCCCCCGGAAACATCAACGTCCAAAGAAAGCGTTTTTGCCTGCCCCGCGCCAAGCATGGCAATTTCGTTCCTGGATTCAATCAGATTATCTTTGTCTGCGGCGTCCCAGTAATATATTTCGTAAGCAACGCCCGCTTTAAGAGATTTTGAGGAGTTGTTTCGCAGAGGAACTTCCAAGCGCACGGACTTTGTGTCTTTGGAAAAAATATTCGGGATAAATCCGAAGATGCGATATGGCTTGCCATCTGCTTTTACTCCGGTCCTGTCGAATTTAATTGATCTTTCGCTTTTTCCTTCAACCGCAAATGTCGCGTATCCTCCGTAGATATCATCGGTGAAAGATAGGCCGGAAATATTAAATTTATCTTGTGTTAAAAAATATGAATTGAGCACATACGTGCCGGTTGGCAGACCCGATGGCAGCTGGTAGGGCGAAGACATTAATTGCCTCTCCCCCGCTCTTAAGTTGATATTTTCCATAGCCACCCATTCGTCAATGATGTCGTTGCCTACCTGGGAGCGGGGGTCCAATTTGGAAATTCTCAAAATCAAAGAGCCGCCGACCAACGGGTAGCTGTTTTTATTTGTTAGGGATCCTATGAATTTGGCGCCTTCTCCGGCTTTGTATATCTGCTTCTCTCCGTGCAAATCAATTTCAACAGACTGGAATTTATAGTAGTCAAAACACGAGGCCAGCGATTGCGCTTCATTTTGAGCAAAAGCTAAAAAGGGCAAAAAACTGAAGAAAAAAGTTAAGGCTAGGGCCTTGCGCATAAGAGTATTATATCATAAAGGATTATAAGCGTCCTGTGTATATTTATTTCCCGCGTCCCAGCTCATCCAGGAAGTGAGGCCGGAATCATAAACCGCTTTTTTTTGCGCCTCTATTTCGGCAACTCCGTAGTTGGCACCCAAATCAAAATCCTGAAGCCACGGGCGGAGCTTGGAAGGCGTGGAACTCGCGGCTATCAAACGCTCTACCGCCTTATCCATTGAAAAACGCACTATTTCATAAGGATGCGCGGCTGGATTTTTATATCCCTGGAAAGTTCGCGGGTAGTGCGAGGGATAAACCATGGGAGAAACATAATCAAAATGCGGAGCGATCGCTTCGAGCACCTGCCCAATATTCAAATCATCATAATTCGTCGCGACCATTCCGAAAACGTCGGCGGAGATCGGGATGCCTGTATTTTTTAATTCGGAGCTTAAGTATTTAAAAAATTCGGTGAGCGCTTCGACTTTCGAGCGGTTGTCGGCGACCGGAAACTTAATATCCTTCATATCCCCGTCCGAAGGAAAACGGATATAATCAAAATTCAGTTCGTCAAAACCGGCTTTTTCGGAAGCCCTCGCGATTTTTATAATATAGTCCCAATACTCGCGCGCGCCCGGATCCATGTAAGAAAGGCCTTTTTTGTCTTTCCAGATTGTTCCATTTTTTTTCTGTACTGCGATCTCCGGATGTTTCTTGGCGTAATAAGGATCCTGAAAAACCGTAATGCGGGCTATGGCGTAAATTCCAGCGCCATGCAAATTTTCAACAAAATCTTTCATGTCTTTCACGCGGATTTCTTCCGAGCCCGTTTCTTTGATCACTGGATCTTCGGTATCAAACGACACCCGGCCCGTATAATCTTTGACGTCGATTACCACGCTGTTTAATTCCGTTTTTTTAATCAAATCAACCAATTCGCTTCTCCAATTTTTTGTACCGGCAACCCAGCTTGTCATGTAAATCGCTTTAACCGCTTCCGGAGTTTTTATATGCTTTACTTTTGGCGCTTCCTCCGCAACCGGCAGTGTTGTTTTAAAAAGGCCGTCAGCAGCCGACCCGTAAATTTTCGTTATAGACCAAGAAGCTCCGCCCAAAACCAGCGCGCCCATGAGCACCGCGCCCGCCTTAAAGTGAAAATTTTTGCTTAACTTCGTTTTTATCCGCACCTGATTCTATAAGTTGAGCTATTAATGGCCTGTCTCCGACCCTATTTATAA
>CAZVKF010000079.1:0-3322 GCA_964627585.1 uncultured Candidatus Saccharibacteria bacterium
TTACGGGTGCACGAGTTGCATTGTTTAGCGAGGATGTTCTGAACGTCTGCTTTCGGCCGCGCGTATGTTACGTGCTGTCAAGCCAGAAGGCGCAGCGGATTCCGGACCAATCTCCGCTTGCAGTCCGCGCATAATTCTTTTTCGCGCCGCTTATAGTATTCCAGCAATTTCTTGCGATAGACGGGACGGCAAACGCGGCAGCCGATGGTGTTGATGTGAACCGTTGCGTCTTTAATCTTCATCTGCTCAAAAAAACGATAAATGGCAATAATTGTCTGAGCGTCGTAAATCGGATCGTCATCGCCGCCTAAAATTTCGAAGTCGAGCTGATGAAATTCGCGGTAGCGCGCCGACTGCGGCTGCTCGTGCCGGAATACCGGCCCCCACGCGTAAAGTTTCAAAGGTTGCGCAAGGTGATGCAGTCCGTGCTGCACGTATGCGCGGGCGATGGAAGCCGTAAATTCGGGACGCAGTACCAAACGGCTGCCGCCCGCCTTCACTATGTACATTTGCTTCTCAACAATATCGGTAGCTTCTCCCACTGAACGCTCAAAAAGCTCGGCTTGTTCGAGAATGGGCGTTTCGATGCGTGAGAAATTATAAAATGAAGCGATTCCTTTCCCGATCCGTTCCATCCTTTCCCAAAGCGGCTGTTCGACCGGCAAAATGTCATGCATGCCCTTCGGAGCGTGAAAAATCATTTTTTCTTTCGAAATGTTAAAAGCTCGGTTTTTAACAAATTTCTTTGGTTGAGATTTGGACATCTTAATAAGCCGGCGCTTCAATCGCCATCACTTTATTGACCGGCCACAGCCGCAGACGCACGATGCCGACGATGCGATCCGCGGCCAAAGGACCCCAATTGCGCGAATCAAAACTGTAGGCGCGATTATCGCCCAATACGAAGTATTGATTGGCGCCCAAAGAAATTTCGCGGTCGCCTACGGTGCGGCCGCCGGGCAAATACGATTCTTTCAATAGCGCGCCGTTTACCGATATCTCGCCCCCCTTGATCGTTACCTTCTCGCCGGGAAGACCGATGATCCTTTTTATAAAATAAGTGGAATCGTCGGTGGGTGAACGAAAAACGATAACCTCGCCGCGATGCGGCTGCCGGAAGCGATAACTAAGTTCGTCTATCAAAAGATAGTGGCCGTCGGAAAAATTCGGCTCCATGCTTGAACCGCTGATCAAAAAGGGCTGGATTAAAAAAGTGCGTATCAGCCACACGGCCAGCACCGCGATGAGTACAACCTCAAGCAGTTCCCACAGCGACGCCAGAAATTGTCGGAATTTAATCATAATTGTCTTTCATTATATAATAAGATAGTATGGAATTCAACCCGAAAGAAATCAAACTCATAATCGGCCTCGGCAATCCCGAAACGAAATACGAAAACACCTACCATAACGTCGGGCTGCAATTTATAAAATATTTAAAAAATACCCTATACCCTATACCCTATACCCTACTGGCTAGTGATACTTATATGAACAAATCCGGAAAGTTCGTTGCGAAAGAACTCAAAAAACGGGGTCTCAAACCCGAGGAACTGCTTGTAGTCCACGACGACTCCGACATCGCGCTCGGCGAATATAAACTTGCTTTTGCCAGAGGCGCCGCGGGGCATCACGGCGCGGAGAGTGTAATAAATGCCGCCGGAACCAAAAACTTCTGGAGATTGCGCATCGGCATACGCGCTGCCGGAAAATCGAATCTGGTCGGAAGAACCAAGGCCTCAAGTTTCGTCTTGAAAAAAATGAGTTCCGGCGACAAAAAAACAATTGAGAAAGTTTTCGAAAAAATCCTCGGCATTCTATACCCTATACCCTATACCCCGCACCCTAACGGCGGTTTCACATTTGTGGAACTGATAATCTACGTCGCCATCTTCGCGGTCGTTGCTTCGGTCTTTATGGGCGTATTCATTAACGTCCTGCGCATACAAAACCGCCAGGTTGCCACGACCGAAGTTACAAGCCAAGCGCAGTTTCTTGCGCAACGCATACAACAATTGGTGCGGGAATCGCAGTCCATTGACATAGATGCCGGCGAAAGCACCTCGACCCTTTCTTTAACAATGGCGACAAGTTCGCTTAATCCCACCACCATCCATATCTCCGGCGGCAACGTCCTCTTAAAACAAGGCAGCGGTTCGGAAACAACGCTCAACAGCAGCAAGGTTCTGGTTGATTCTCTCCAATTTACAAAATGCGGCTTGCCGGCAACCGGCAATCCGAATGCGGGCATTGTCATAATTGATTTTCGCGTTTCGTACGATTACGGCAATAATCCCCAACTGAATTTCTCGCAAAGTTTGCATACTGCGGCGGCGCCGCTGCTTTATATAGGCGGGGCGGACACCGGCAGCGGCTGCGGCGGCGGCACTACCGGCGGCGGAACACAAACCAGCGGAAACATCAGCGCCGGATCATATGCCTGGAGCGACTATGTGGGCTGGCTGGATTTCCGGGCCTCTGACTCAAATGTTGTTGTGGCTAACGACACCGTTACCGGCAAAGCGTGGAACGACAATACGGGCTGGATTTATCTTGACTGCACCACCTTAGGCAGCTGCACTATAAATTTTGGAGTAACCAACGACGGCGCCGGAGTTCTCGACGGTTGGGCCTGGAACGAAGAGTACGGCTGGATAAGTTTCAATTGTTCCAACACCGATACCTGCCTCACGGTGGACTACAAAGTAACCATCGACGGCGACAACGGCGACTTCTCCGGCTGGGCCTGGAGCGATAGCTTCGGCTGGATCTCATTCAACTGCTCAAATGAAACTTCCTGCGGCACGGTGGACTACAAAGTCAACACCTCCTGGAGGCCGTAACTAAGCCCGAAAATGTTAAAAGCTCGGTTTTTAACATTCGCCACCGGATTACATTGGAAAAAAGAATTTCCCGTCAGTAACTCAGAAGGATTTCCTGCTGAAATTTTTGGATGGAGCGCAAGAATACGAACGGGGAATAAAAGAATGGCTTAAATCGCTAGATTGGGATGAGATGCAAAAAGTTGCGCTGGAATAATCCTTAGGAAGTGGGACTTCCTATTCCGCTACAGAATTATTTAACGCACCGTCAATTCAAATACAACCGCATATACGTTGTATGTATCACCGCCCATAACTAACCGAAGTTTCCTGCCACTAATAGAATATGTCCTCGTGTCAGCCGCATTGGTAACTTGAGAAGAAACAACTGTCACTCCTCCTCCATCCTTGCCAAAGACCAAATCCGAAAAACTCCATCCATTGAAGCTGGTTCTCTCGCCTGATACGCTTGCTAAAAATCCAGGGGCTGCATTTACAGG
>CAZVKF010000080.1:0-3309 GCA_964627585.1 uncultured Candidatus Saccharibacteria bacterium
TTTCGCTTTTTCTCCGGCAGTTCTTGCTCACGGCCATTACGTCGCCACCGATGTCGGCGCCGCTTTCGGGGTATTTGTCGCAACCTATTATCTTTTTAAGTATCTCCTGCACCCGTCGCGGAATCGCCTTATTGCTGCCGGCATCGCCTTCGGCGCAGCGGAGCTCATAAAATTCTCAACGGTGCTTCTTATTCCGTTTTTCGTCGCAATCGTGGCGCTTCTCTGGCTTCAGGGTATCCGGCGCGAACGAAACTGGCTTCAAATTTTTGTAAAATTATGCCGGGACCTCGGCCATCTCTTGCTAATATTTTTTATCGGATACATTCTCGTTTATGCGGTATATTCGGCATTTACATGGAATTATCCCGTAGAAAAACAGGTCTCTGACACGGAGTTCATCCTGACTTCATTTGCCGGCGGAGCGCCGAAGCCGGACGAAACATGCAAACTTCTGCGCTGCGTTGCGGAACTTGATATCTGGATGGCGGGCAAAACGCTTTTTCGGCCGTTAGCCCAGTATGTATTGGGTATTCTCATGGTTCTGCAGCGTTCCGCCGGCGGAAATACCGCGTATTTTTTGGGCGAAGTTTCTGCGGCAGGATGGTGGTACTATTTCCCCATCGTATATGCGCTCAAAGAACCTCTGCCGGTGCTGGTTCTTATTGCAATCGCTTTTATTTACGGATCTTTTAGAATTTCCCGCGCCATCTTGCAAAGAAAAACAAGGTTTTTTGACTACCTTGGTGTAAATACGGCCGAATTTTCAATGATGATCTTCGCTGCGGGTTATTGGCTCTACAGCGTAAAAAGCCCCCTCAATATCGGCGTTCGGCATATCCTGCCCACGTTGCCGTTTATTTACATTCTCACCGCCTCCGCCATAAAAAACTCTTTTGCGGGCGCTTTTCAGATCGCCGGAAACGAGTTCATTAGCCGTATTAAATCTCTGCTTGTGCAGCTTTTTAAAAGTTCTCTTCAATCGCTGCTGCTGATTCTTCTGGTTCTTTGGTTTATCGGAGAAATTGCAAGAGCTTATCCGTATTATCTTTCATATTTCAACGAATTCGGGGGCGGCACATTCAACGGCTATCGTTATGTTACGGACTCAAACTACGACTGGGGGCAGGACCTTAAACGCCTCGCCGAGTGGACGGATAAAAACAAGGTGAATAAAATCGCGGTTGATTATTTCGGCGGCGGCAACCCTAAATATTATCTTAGCAATAAAGTTGAGTACTGGCGATCGGCGCGCGGCAACCCTTCGAATCAAAATATTCATTATCTCGCCGTTTCGGTTAATACTCTGGAACTCGCCTTCGGAAAATTGCATCCCGGACAAAAAAGGAATCCCGAAGACGAATATTCATGGCTCAAAGACATTAAGCATCTGCCATCCGGCTCCGGCAGCGTCCCCGAACCCGATTACCGCGCCGGCACTTCCATTTTTATCTACAAGCTTCAATAAATGACTTTAGCAACTCACGCCGTTGTCGGCGCGGCAGCCGCTCAACTATTCCCTTCAAATCCGGCGCTTGCGTTCTTAGCGGCTTTTTTAAGCCATTTCGCAATGGACGCAATCCCCCACTGGGACTATAAGCTGCTTTCAAAAAATGGGGAGGATATGGTTATCGGCAAAGAATTTATCATTGATTTGATGCGTGTCGGTTTTGACTTTTTGCTCGGAATAACGCTGTCCTTTTTATTTTTCCAACCGGAAGGCCAGCCGATACAATGGACTATTTTGATAGGCGCGGTCGGCGGCGTTTTGCCCGATCCCCTACAATTTGCATATTGGAAATTCCGCCATGAACCGTTGCTGTCATTGCAGCGTTTTCATATTCGGACACATGCGAAAAAAAGATTTAAAAATCCCCTTATGGGAATCTCTCTTCAGATAATAGTTGTCCTTGCGGCAGTTTTTCTGATTAAAATTTTATAAAGATGTTACACTTGGCTCACGATCGTGAGCCAAGTGTAACATTTCCGCCACAGGCGGATCAGCTCTGGCTGAAAAAATAAAACCCGTTTCTGGGTTTTATATTTTTATTTCGTCTAAGCTTCCGCGCTTTATATGTTCGTGTTTTGACGGCCGCTTGGCTATTTCCCTTGCCTCCAGAAAGCGCAAACGGCCAATCCTGTCTTCCGGCGTCATAAGTTCATCCGGAACGCGGTTGATCATATAAGTTTCAACGGCGGGAAAGGCCCCCTTGACCAAATCCAGGTCGTAAGGGTTATTGTCTATGAAGACGGCCCTGCAACTGCGGTTTTTCACAAACCACTGGATAATGTCCGCCTTGCCGTCTCTTTTGTCGGCAATAAGCACGCGTTCAAAATATTCTTTCAGGCCGCAGCCGTCTATCTTATATTTCTGCCATTCCAGTTGGCCGCGCGTGAGTATAAAGAGCCGGCTGACCGCCTGTGTTTTTTCAAGAAACGGTATGACGTCCGGGAAAACGAATTTTGGCAGTTCCTTTTCCATTTCTGCAAACGTTGATCTAATATACGCAAGCTTAGTCCGCTCCTTACAACATTCTAAATCTCTTAAAGCGGCCGAGCGATTTATTACCGTTAAAAGATGGCGCTCCCAAGGCCAACCGCCCTTTATCGTATCCCAATAAATTTCTTCCCATAATTCGTCCGGAACTTCAAAAAGCCCCAACTTCTTTCTTAACTCGACATGGTAAAACGCATCGGTATCAAAAATCGTATGGTCGAAATCTATGAAACACGCGGTCTTTAAGTCGGCCTGGGTATGCAAATTTTCTTACCTCCTTTTGCTAACCATTTTAAAAATCAAAGTACAAAGAATATTTTATAGTATTTTCTTATAAAAACAAGAAGGGCGGCAAAAAAATAAATCAGCCCTTAACGGGCTGATTGTAATTCTCGGAGGGCTTTCACGGTTGAAGGACTATCGGGAAATTTTGTTTTCAACTCCTCAAGATCTTTTGCCCTTGTTTTCGAAAAAAATGTCGCTCGCATATAAAGCGCGACCGAACCCACCGTGTCGCCGGCGTAGCCGAATTTCTTTCCGCCCAGATAAGAATAGTGGGGAATATTAGCGTAAGCTTCTGCTTCTATGGCCGCAGTGAGCGCATCCCAGGCGAGCCGGCCGTAATATTGATAAGTTTTTTCATCAACCTCCCCGCGGGATATGGTCAGATACAGCTCGGCTCTACGGACCCAAATCTGAGGGATCAAACGGGAATTCGGAAATTGCCCGCTAAACTCCCCGTATTTTTTAACAAGATTATTTACGGTTTCCTCCCAAGTAGAGCCGCGGACTTCATCTAAATCTCCGCCCGACAT
>CAZVKF010000081.1:0-1543 GCA_964627585.1 uncultured Candidatus Saccharibacteria bacterium
TTTTGGCGGGAGTATTTTAGGCGCTGCGGTCTGCTTATAGAAGCCGAAAGGTTCACCTGGGAAGAATGGCAAAGGTTGCCCTTTATGACCAAAAAAGCTTTTTCGGAGATCGGCTTTGAAGAGCGTTTGCGCGATGCCGAGCGCGAAATCGGAAAAGATATTTATAACTTTCTTCTGCGGGTTACTTCGGGGACTACCGGCGGCGAGCCCATTCTGATGCTGCGGGATTCTAATTTTGAGGGGGCGGGCGGATATGCGCGGCGCAGCGCCAGATTTTACAAGCCGTTCGGCGTGGGCTTGCGTTGGGTTTTGCTAAGCGTGTTGAGCGCAAAGAAAGACGCCAAGCGACCTTTTCAGTTTTTGGTAATCGGCCCCGAGGCCTTGAACTTTCGCCTGCCGGAGGCCTTCCGCGATTTCGGCGCCGGGTGCATTGAGGGCATTCCCGCCAATCTGGTCAGATTCGTTGGCTTGTTTTCCGGCAACCAAAATTTTCTTGGCGGCGTTAAAAAAATTATTTTCTCGGGAGATTTTATGAGCGCGGCGGAGAACGCGTTCGTCCGCTCGTTCTTTGAAAGTTTGGATGAATCTTCTTTCGCTTCGGATTACGTTTCCTCCGAAGCCGGAAAACTCGGCGAATCGTGCGTTCATCTAAGAAAGAAATATAATTCAAACGGCGTTTATCATCCCGCCGTAAAAAACGGATTTATTGAGTTGGTTGACATTGATGAAAACGGCTACGGAGAAATTGTCGTAACGAAGCTCGTCCCTTTTGCAACGGCTTTGCTGCGATACCGGAGCGGCGATCTTGGCCGCGCCGTCTTTGAGGATTGCCCCTGCGGAAAATCCTACGCCCTATTTTTGGCCGGGCGCAAGGATTTTGACTATCTTAAAATAGCCGGCGCTTTGATTTTGCGGGCGGAACTTGAACGGGTATTGGATGCTTTCTCCGACTACGTTTCGGAATGGCGGGCCGAGGCGGAAGAAATTGTCGGCGAGGGGGACGTAAAAGGCGAATTGCGCATTAAGATTAAGCCGGGACCGAAGATGATAAAAGAGGATGTAAATTCCGTTGACGCCATCGCCGTTAAAATAAGCGAGAATTGCTATCTCACTCCCCGCAGGACTTTGCTGCAGTTAGTGGAGGATAATAAGTTCCTTCCGCTGAAAATCGAAGTCGTGGAAGAATTCCCGCCGGTGCAGAAAAAAATTGTTCTCCGGAAAGTCGCTTAAAAACAATCAGCTGAACCCGCCGCAGGATACGAAAAGGTGGATGTTGGGATTGTTTTCTTCGCAGGAGAGAGCCGCCTGTTGTTCGGCGTTGTGCTTGGCCTTGTCTTCTTCGTCTTTGTGCAATCTTTGGTAAAAATAATTGCCGAAAATAAGCAAGCTCAGCGCCCCGAAAAACAGCTTTAATACAACCTTATATTTGTTCAGCATGTTACTAATATAATTATCCTTTGTAAAAAGGAAGTCAACAATAAAGCACTTATCCACAAGATGCGTCTGCGCGGAGCTTTTTATTTTAAGTATTGGTATAGAATAT
>CAZVKF010000081.1:1553-3282 GCA_964627585.1 uncultured Candidatus Saccharibacteria bacterium
AATAAGAAATTCATAATTTTTTTTGCGTGCCTGCTGCTTTTTATGGCCGTAATCGCATTATTGCTTCCCTTCCGTGATTTAGACGGCGCGGCCTCAGCCGCTAAAAGCCGACCGCTTTTCGGGGCGGCTGGCTCGGATATTGGGGTTTTTCGGCTGGCGACGGAAAGGCTGGAGGAAGGCATAGTTCAAATTTCCGATTTCTACGGCGATCCGAAAGAAAAACGAATGATTCTAGGCGCTCTTTTTCCCATTGGCTTTTTGAAGTCATTGCCGGTTTTGGAGGAGAGCCGTCGGCAATTTATCGCCAACCCCTCCCGTCTTAATTTGTTGCGGTATAAGTATAATTTGATCCGCACCTCCATTGTTTACCGGCGCGACATTAAAAAATATCTTAACGCCCTGGACGAACTTTCAGAAAAAGCGAAAAACGACGTCTATCGGTATATTGACGCCTCGGTTTCTTTTGAGACATATCTTGAGGGCATTCGAAAACTTTACGGCAACGCGAGAAAGTTGGAGCAGTACGCCTTTTTGTGGCCGCGAGTTAAGTATGCGTCCGCCACCCTTTGGCTGCCGGCCATGGATAATGCGATGTTGACCGGAGCGGAACTTGAGATAATAAATTTCATGGAAGATTATTTTCGGCATAAGGATTGGGAAATGGTCATGCCGCCGATTGAAGTGCCCACGGATTGCTTCGGCGATGCCGGAGCTCCGGACATTTTTTATTTGGTAAAACGCGGAATAGGCAAGGGGTTTGTCGTCAGGCCGGTTTATTATCGTCCTGCCTATGATGACATTTCCGAATTAAACGCCGCGAGGAGCCGTCATTTCCGGCCCCTGAAGGAAAGGGGATTCAATCACTACTGGCAGTCCGAAGTCAACTATTACATGTGTCCCGACCTTGCCTACCACGGCGAATTGTTAAGCGTGTATAAAATTTGGGAGCTTTTGCAGAATTGGAATTCGCAGCTTGACGGCGAGTTTCCCGAGCTTGAAGCGGCAATAGGGAATTTCATGAATTCCGACCCGCTGACGCGGCAAGTCCAGCTCAATCTTTTCGGGGAAACGAGAAACGCCCTGCCTTCTTATCCGGATTCCCCGAATAAAAAGATTCTTGAGGAGATTTCGGCCCTGGAGATTGAAAAAACCGGCCATTTCGAAGAAGCAATGGAGCGGGGCGTAAAATTTTCTTCCGGCCTGACGACCATCATCCAGCGCCGGCAGGAGCCGAGTGATATAAGGTGGGTCATGGTAAGCAACTCCGCCGCTTCGCTGTATTTTATGCCGTTTAATAATTCCGTTTGGCTGGAGAGAGAATCGCCGAATTTTATTGATAAGGTTGAACGTTCGCCGAACTTCGTTGATTATCTCCAGCTGAAGGGGCTGTATTCAAAAGAGCGGCTTTTCGAATTAATGGACGTGTCGGTAGATCTTTTGCGGCTGTGAGCGAAATAGCTCATTCGGGTGATTTGAATTATTATAGTAGACGATGAACGTCAAGCGTCTTTTTCTTGCGGCAGCCGCCTTTTTATTGATCGCGGCTTCAACGTCGGAAGGGTACTTTTTAAGATGTACGACGTCCGTTCCTCTTTTTTCCAGCGTCGAATCCGGCGGTCCGGCATACCAATATTATTTGAAGGACCGTGTATCTTTTTGCTTTAATGTTTTATTCCAGCCAATAGAAACCGAACTCGACGATCAGAGCGAGCCCGCTCCGATCGTGGCC
>CAZVKF010000082.1:0-3266 GCA_964627585.1 uncultured Candidatus Saccharibacteria bacterium
TGCCCGGTCTCGGCGCGTCGAAGGGAATACCTGTCTTCTGACTATCGTGTCCCCGTGCGAGCGTTTCTCGCGCGGGGACTTCTTTCGTTCTGGAGATATGGTACAAGAGGACTATGGCGACTATCCTTGACGGTCGGGCGCTCTCCGCAAATATCCTTGCCGGACTCAAGGCGGAGGTCGCCTCGTTCGGGCGAAAGCTCTCGCTCGCCGCGGTAATCGTCGGCGAGGATGCCGTTATCCGGAAGTTCATCGCCCAGAAAAAGAACATCGCCGAAGAGCTCGGCGTTGGCTTTCGTGCCTACTAGTATCCAGCTGATATTTCCACGAATGAATTGAGGAAACGCATCGCAATAATTGTCCACGAGGCCGATCCTGACGGCATCATCATCCAGCTTCCCCTGCCGCCGCGCATCAGTACGCAATACATTTTAAACAGCGTCCCCCCGGAAAAGGACGTTGACGTGCTCTCGGCCCGGGCGGTGGGGGATTTCAGCGTCGGCAAATCAAAGGTCCTCCCGCCGGTGGTCGGCGCCATCGCCGCGCTCTTTCACGAATACGGCATTGATTATAAGACCAAGCATGTTGTTGTAGTCGGCGCGGGCGCGCTCGTGGGCAAACCCGTTGCTGCGTGGCTGGCTAACGAAAAGGTTTCTTTCACCGTAGTGGACGAGAACACCCCCGATATCTCCGAGTTCACCAAAAAAGCCGATATCATTATCTCCGGCGTGGGCAAGTCCGGTCTTATCACCGACGATATGGTCAAGGTTGGGGCGGTAGTAATAGATGCCGGGACGTCAGAAGGAAGCCCTTCGACAGGCTCAGGGCGACAAGTTTCGCTTGTCGGCGACGTGGATTTTGATTCTGCGAGCAAGAAGGCCTCGCATATCACGCCGGTCCCGGGCGGCATCGGGCCGCTCACCGTGGCGATGATATATAAAAATCTCCTCACGCTCGCAACGCGAAAATGATTTACGATTTCGACGTCGTTATCTTTCAGTGGCTGAATTCATGGGTGTTTTGGCAAGCATGGGCCGATGCCGGCATCGTGTTCCGTGCGGTGTTCCTCGGCTGGTGGATGCTCGCCGGACTCTTCGCCTTCGGCGTTTTCACCATTCCGCCGCTGGCCACGGTTTTCCCGAGTTTCCGGCAGTTCCGGCGGAAAAATTGGGAAATGATCGTCGTCGTGTTCGCGGGCGCACTGGTTGCGCGTTTCGGGATCGTCGAAGTTATTCGCTACTTCTACGACCGTCCGCGGCCGTTCGAGGCACTGCCCGATATCAATCAAATTATTTTTCACGCGCCGGGCGGCTCGTTCCCCTCGGGGCATGCCGCGTTCTTTTTCGCCATTGCCGCCGGCGTTTCGCGCTACTATCCGAAGACGAGCGTGCTCTTCTACGCCGCCGCGCTCTCGCTCTCGCTCAACCGCGTCGCCGCCGGCCTCCACTGGCCGAGCGATATCCTCGGCGGGGCGGTTATCGGCATCGCCGCCGGGCTCGCCGCGCATTGGGCGTGCCAAAAATATCTCAAACCAAAACCGGCCGCTTAGGCCGGTTTTGGGTTATCCGATTCGCTGATTGTATTTTGGTGAATACTTAGAAATCCAATCCTTTTCTAAGGTTCTTGCTGCCTCGGGCGTATCGGTCACGTACCAATCAAACCATGAAACTTCGGGTACATCACTTGATAGCCAATGCCCCTCCAACCTTTCTCGTAGATCTACTGAGTGACCAATGTAAATTATACCACTTAGATCTGAGGGAAGGTTGCGCAGAACATAAACTCCACTCTTTCGTGGCGCCGTTGCGACATGTTCCATCGACCATGATAGAATGTTTGACTTCTCAACGATGGTCACCATAGGTCTCTTGGGTTAAGTTTACGCTAAAGTTCTGAGACGTGCCACCAGACTTCGGTCATTAGTGATGCCATCAAAAAGTTTGAATGCAGGGTTCTTATGGACTATACCTTTCAGCTGTGCATCTACTACAGGTAGCGCAATGAATACAGCAAGATTAGTTTTGATATCGTAGAATTTTGCGAGGAATGCAGTAAGATCTCTTAGTCCGACACCACCAGTTTTGCATTCGACCAATAACGAATAGCCAGATTTGATGGCCAGAATGTCAATCTCAAATTTCACCCCCGAACTCCCATAGACGTAGATCTGCGGCCAGACTTGCCACCCCAGCACTTTTAACTTGGTAGCAACGTAGTCTTCGAACCAGGTACCATTTATATATTGAGCTACTGGATCTGGAAGACATTCTATCCACTTACGGAGTGTGATAGGATTTTTACAGATTTCACAAGTTGGATTCGGGACAGTTGGCGTAGTACGTCCTTTTTGGGTAAGGGATTTACCCATTCTCAGCGCGTAGCACTTGGCGCAGTATCCGGCATTATCTTTTCGCAGTAAATCCAACTTTAATTTTTTTTGAAAATCCGCAATTCTGCGCCATCTCCTTCTAAGGGTTTCAAAAAAATCAGTGAATTCATCTCTACTATTTCTTCTAGTTCTTGTGTCGGAAACGACTTTCTCTTTTATAAATCGATCCTGCTCTAGAATATTTTTAAAAAGCTGATACTTTGGTGGCGTTGCTAAATTTTTAATTGATGTCACCTTCTGAATAAAGTCATCGTTAACAAAGCGTGATTTAAAGGGAAATTTTCGTTTGCGCTCTATTCGTACTAAGAGATCTCTGTTTAGCAGAGTATCAATAGTCTGCTCGTTAGTCTGCTCGTTGCTAGGGTCACTTATTTTAAGCTCTAAAATAGCTCTGCCATTATAGATCGCAGCAAAGTCGGCGGAGCCCAACTTTACATGTTTCCGTATCCCGCCGTTTCTCATTTCTTAGTCAATTAAATATTTGGTTATAATAGCAAGGTAGGACCGAATTCGTGGAAGCTACCTCAGAGGGTTGTGCTGCTATTTTAATGTATCATCCGCAAATCGTAAATGTGGCAGGAGGAGTTAGGCGGCAGCGACGAAACTGAACCCCTCACCCCCCTGACAGCTGTATTTCTTCTAAGCCGTTGAAGATTTTACCCCGCAGAAGAAACATCGGTTCGATTTCGATATTCCCGAATATTTTCCCAGGCGGGAGAATTTTTAACTTCGGTTCTCTCTTAATGTCATAGACAAGGTAGATATAGTATCGAAGAGCGTTGTCGCCCAATTTCTGGAGGGTGCGTTTATAGAGATAGACAAAATCTGGTTTCTTCGCCTTTTGCCCTTTTACTTCGATCAGTCGTTCATCCGACTTTAT
>CAZVKF010000083.1:0-3213 GCA_964627585.1 uncultured Candidatus Saccharibacteria bacterium
ATCGGTCAAAAATCTGCATCCTTATATCATCAAACAACATTCCAACATTCTGCAGAATGTTGGAATGTTGTGGGATGCGGGGCGATGGAATTTGAAGTATAATTTAATTATGTTTCAGCGATGGCACAAATTCTTTGAACGCGATTCCCACACGTACGCGGCAACCGCTGTAGTTATCGTTGTTGCCGCAATGATATTGCTTTTAATGGGCCGGACACCATTTGGGCCAACGGGTGAGCCGGGATTTTGGACGGGCGTTCCGCAGGGCCTGTTTACCTCACAGCGACTTCTTGACGTGTACACCTTTACGCACATCACCCACGGCCTGGCTTTCTATCTTCTGCTCTGGTTGATTTTCCCGAATATACCGCTTGGCGCCCGGCTAGTCCTGGCGGTGGGAATCGAATCGGCATGGGAAATATTTGAAAATACCGATTTTATAATCCAGCGATACCGAGAGTTGGCAATCGCGCGCGGATATTACGGCGACAGCGTCTTAAATGTTGTGGGCGATATTTTGGCCGCCGCTCTCGGATTTGTGTTTGCCGCCAAATTGCCGACGCGTTTGGTCGTGGGAATATTTATACTCCTTGAAATTATCCTCGCTTTACTTATCCGCGATAATCTTATTTTGAATATAATAATGCTCATCTATCCCGTCCCTGCCATTCAAAACTGGCAATCGGGAGGATAAATCCAACATTCTCACATTCTTAAGAATGTGAGAATGTTGGATGGGAAAATTCTCAAAAAAGATTTCGCGGTTTTAAAAAAATTTGTGAAGTAGAACTAAAACGCCGCCTTTCAGGGCGGCGTTTTTATAAAATCCCCGGACCGGGCTTGCGGGGCGGGGAATTTTTATTTGATTTTTTATGAAATTAATTATAAAATAATCCCGCATAAAGAATCTTCAACATGGCTAATTGGTTAGAAGAAACAAAAAATAATATAAGGTCCCTGAAAGAAAAGGGATATTTTAATAATTGGGAGAAAAAAGAAACCGACCTGATTGATTTTTTCATTTACCCCGGCCTCGAATTGCCCACCGGATGGTCAGAAAAGAGAATAAGTATCTATAAAGAAAACGCTCAAAAGTTGGGCGTCAAACCGCCAAAGATATCTTTTTATGTTTATCCCTCAATGGACGCGGGGAAAGAAATCGGCATTACCCCTGCGATCACCATGATTAAAAACAAAGAAATTCACGGCCATCTGAAACAATCGACCGGGCATGAACCGACTCATATACTTTTGGGTGAAATCAGTCCTTCGGAAGATTTGCCGGCAAACGGCTTATGGGCAGAAGGAATATGCGTGTATCTCGACGGAACCGGCACCGACAGAAAAAAACACGCCTTATCATTGAATCCTACCGACGAAATATTGAATGCGCCGTGGACCCAATGGCGAAAAAATTTTCCGGGCAATTTATATCCCCTATCGGGCAGCATCGTTCAGTACTGCGACGGAAAATACGGATGGGACAAAATCTTGGATTTTGTTAAAAGATTAAAAAACTATTCCGATAATGATGAAGTCGTCTCTCCAGAAATATTCGGCATAACTTACGGCCAGCTCCAGGATAATTGGAGAACCTGGCTCAAATCATAAAATAAAAATAAGTTAGATAAATTTATCTAACTTATTAGCAATCCTGGCCGCAGCTGGCGTCGCTGTCGCAGCCGCCAGAGTCGGAATTGCAATCGTCGCCATTGCAAGGAGCAAGGGCGGCAAGCGGCGCCCCTGTCAAAAGAGCCAATTCTTGCGGCAGTACCGCGTTAACCACGTTCAGCGTGCTTTCCACGTTCTTCCCTCCGTGTGTGTTAGTTTGTGCTATCTGCATAACACGCACATAATCTGATGTCAAGGGAAGGTTAAATGCCGCTTTCCGCGGCAATCCTCTTTACCAAATGTGGAACAAGTGCTTTTGTGAAACTGCAATATGGCAGGTCCCTTTCAAAAAAGTCTCCGGAAGCCCTGACGGCTTTTACCGAGCAACCGCCGGCGCAGTGGTATCGCGCGTAGCAGCTTTGGCATTCCGGCAAATAATCCGCGTGCCGCTTTTGCATGATTTTGATTTTATCTAAATCGACATCAAACATGTGCCTTTCAGCAATATACCTCCCTAGAAAGAACGTCTTGGTGTCGCTGTCTTTTTGATCGACCACCTCAAGGCAACCCGTGAGAAAACCGTCGTGCGTTACAAGCATGGCCCGGCCGCTGGCGGCTCCGCAAAAATAACCTATGCCCCGGGCAAAATGTATGAGATGGCCGTTATGTATCCGCATGCCGAGAAATTTGGCGAGATCAATCGCCTTTACAAACTTGTCCAAGAGTTCCGCGCCGTTTGGCGCGTAAACATCGTAGGCGCTCTTTTTCCCGAATGACACGATCTGATAAAGGCGTCCGTGCGGAAACAGCGGCTCAAGATGCACCTTCTTTACCCCGAGCTTGGCGAAGTACTTCAGAATCTCTTCGATGTCGTCGGCCGGAGAATAAGTCAGCCGGATCGAAAAAGGATAATTGCGGGAAGCCAAATATTTTACGCTGTTTTCCACCAACTCGCTTGATTCGCTGCCGTCAGCAAGAGGGCGGTTCCTGTTTTGAATTTCCGACGGCCCGTCCATTGATATTGAAATCCCGAACTTGTACGCGATCATCCAGTCCCAAAAATCCTTTTCGGCAGTGCCGTTGGTCGTGATAACGTATGTTGCTTTTCTATCTCCTTTAATCTTTTCTACATGCTCTACCACCGCTTTGATGGTCTCCTTCTCAAGGGTGGGCTCTCCGCCTCCGTGAAAAGTAATCCTGATATTTGGCCCGGGCAACTGGGCGATGAACCAATCCACCGAATCAAGGGCCAGCCGTACAGGCATGCTCTCGCCTTCCGGTTTGGCGCTGGCGTAACAATACGAACAGCCTAGGTTGCACTTGCGGGTCAAGAGGAGCGTCAAAGTATTAAATCCTTTCCAGTCGGTGTCTGGCGCGGTAGTTTGCGGCAGATCGCCGAAAAATCCAGATTCGCAAAGTTTGGTATATAGATTGCCCTCGGCTTCAGGGTCACCGGGAACGCGGACAATCTTGCCTTGAAAGGGGCTATAAATAATTAATGAATCTCCGTCGCTTACCACAAGCGTATTTCCTAGCAACTTCGTGGACATTGTCGGCTTCTGTTGTAAAAGTTCAAAATTAGATTAAAAATAAGATAAAACA
>CAZVKF010000084.1:0-3072 GCA_964627585.1 uncultured Candidatus Saccharibacteria bacterium
ACTCCAGAATGCCACTGCAATTCGTCAAAATACGCGGTGATGTCGTTGTTGATGATTTGATTCGGGAAGCCGAGCTGAAGCTGGGCGCGGTCAATTTGGGTTACGGCCGTTGGAAAAGAAAGCCAGTTGGACCAGGATGCGGAATCAACCCTTGCCCTGGCACGCCGGTTTCGAATGTCGGTTTGGATCTCCACAAAATACCAGCGTCCTTCCTGAACGGGCGAGACAAGGTCAGCAAACGGTTCTTCTCCGGCGCTGACCGTAGAAAAACGCAGGGATTCATCGCTAATGCCGCGGCGGGTGACTCTCAAGATAAAGACCGTGTCGCCGCGCTCCCGGAAAATGACGCTGGCCGGGCCGCGAGGCGGAGTGTCAACGCGGAAGAAGAATGAGATGGTAGCCGGATAAATTGCCGAGGTTATAGGCGGATTGAGATTTTTGAAGAGATTGACGAGAGAACAAGGATTTGGGCAATGGCCTTTTGCAGCTTTTGAGCCGGAGGCGACAACTGAGTTTTGAACCGAGAAAAAGCCCGGATCGCCGAACCAACCGGCTTGGTCGTCCAATTCTCCGAGATTGAGAGTGTCAAAGGTTTGAATAACGTTTGGTGAAAGAGTTTGGGCAAGTGTTAAATTTATTCCAACGTTTACAATAAGAATTGCGATGATATTTATAACAATAAATTTTTTCATAATTTCTACTTCCTTCTGATCGCCTTCTTCGCCGCCGCTTTAATGTCCTTGGCGCCCATTCCGTATTTTTCTATCAATTCTTTTCCCGGGCCGGATTCGCCGAAAACTCCTTGCATGCCGATAAATTCCATCGGCGTCGGCGCGTTTTTTGAAAGAAATTCGGCAACCGCGCCCCCCAGGCCACCGCTTACCTGATGCTCTTCCACGGTCACTACGGCGCCGCACTTCTTCGCATATTCAAGAATTGTCTTTTCATCAATCGGCTTGACGGTGTGGTTGTTTATAACAGCAACGTCAATGCCGTCTTCCTCCAGTCCTTTTGCCGCAAGCAAAGCGTTGTGAAGAAGAAGCCCGCATCCGATTATGGCAACCTGGGGCTTTTTACTTTCCCAATAAACTTCGGCTTTGCCAGGCGTATAAGGCGTGGCTTCGGTCGTTATCACAGAAGATTTTTCGCGCGCAAAACGTATGTATATCGGTCCCCATATTTTTGCCGCGGCTATAGTCGCTTTTTTGGCCTCTATGGCGTCGCAAGGCACGAAAACTTTCATGTTCGCCATAACGCGCATGGTGGCTATGTCCTCTACCGCCTGATGCGTCGCGCCGTCGGCGCCGGTGATTATTCCGGCATGGTGTCCGGCAATCTTAACGTTGGAATCATTGTATGAAATCGTGGTGCGTATCTGCTCCCAGTTCCTGCCCGGAGAAAACGTCGCGTATGAAGAAATGAAGGGGATTTTTCCGGACACGCCAAGACCGGCGGCAATGGATGCCATATTCTGTTCTGCCACGCCGATCTCAAAGAAACGGTCCGGAAATTTCTTGGAAAAGGCCTCGGAGCGGGTTGACTCCGTAAGATCGGCACAAAGCACAACTATATTTTTATTTTCTTCGCCCGCGATCAGCAAACCGTCGCCATAACCGTCACGGATCGGCTTCTGCGCTGCATCCGGATCGAAAAGTTTCGGATTAAGTTTTGCGTCGGGATTCAGGGGCATAATTATTTTTTAGGTTCTCAGCACCAAAGCTACGAGCAAGAAAAGGATGACGTAGGTAGCCACAAATGCCATTATCAACGTCCCGATATAGGCGCGGTGCAGGGTAATTTCGGATATCGTGAGTTTATTTACGCCGCTCCTTCGCAAATAAAGGAGAATGGTTTCAAAAGTCAGCAGGGCCCCGAGCAGAGCGAAGTGCCACCGAAAACCCTTGAAAAGGACGGCCTGAAGAGCGGCGGCGGTGCTGACGGAAGCGAGGCCGAGCAGAATCACCATGAACGGCGTAAAGTAAAATCCGAGCGCGACCAAACCGTATATAACACCCCAAAACACTCCCCACTTATCTATTTTTTCGCGTAAGTTTTCGATTGTCATGGTTTCCTTCTATAAAGTTCCGGATCAATGAGGCGGCTGAAACAGGTTCGGCCCTGGCCGTGATCCCAGTTTGCTCCGAGACCGCCCGGAGCTGCCTCTATCGGCGCTAGCGCGGAAGATTCGGCGCCCGAAGGCAAAGCAAAATTAGCGCAAAGTTCAAAAGACAGATTGCCGTCAGTTTTATACTCATAAGGTTGGTTCGTATCCGGATCCTGCGGAGGAACAAACCCCGAAATACTGTCTTTGAGATTATCGAGCGATTGAGGCAATCTGTCTTTCTGCTGCCAATAGTAAACGACTTGGCTTTGAATTGTTTGCAGGTCGGAAACGCGCTGATTATCAAATCTAACCTGCCGTTGCCTAAAGGGCGAACCGGCCAGATAAAATCCGTAGACAATCACTGCCGCCGCGATGACCAGCGACACCCATACTGCGGTTTTAACCGTGGGGGAAAATTCGCCGGGATTTTTCTTTAAATCATATAAGTAGTACCAGAAAATAGCCCCGCCTACCGTAAAAACAGAAATAATTTTCAAGATAAACGGAACGGTCAGCTCGCCGCTTAGAAAATTATAAATCAAGGCGACCAAATCTCCGATAAGCAACAGGGCCGCTAAAAAAATTGTGAGGTAAATGAGCCATCTCCGTATCCTTAAATCATTCTTCTCCGGATTCTTAACTAAGTCCCGCTCAATGAATCTTGCCGTCCAGACGAACACGCCAAAAATTATTATAAAGAGCGATAACGTCCAGCGAATCGAATCGCCGGGATTATAATAAGGATTAAGCTTGTCGGGAAAGGCGGCGTTAATATACTCAAAAACAAGATTTAGCATACTGAAGGTGCTTACATAGAGAGCAATGGTATTCAGAAGATGCATAAATACATCTCTCGGTTATGTCTTTTGAATTTGATTGTCCATTATTTTATTCCAAGCGAATACTCCGTGATTTTATCACGGAGTATGAGCAAGTATCAATATACGTCGGCGGAGCCGACACCTTAA
>CAZVKF010000085.1:0-2972 GCA_964627585.1 uncultured Candidatus Saccharibacteria bacterium
CTGCTCAACCCCTTCAATAATGCTGAAGATGGCCGGGGCCTCCCATGGCGCTCCGAACGAACGCAAACCACCATGAGTATTAACAGGGAAAATATCTGCCGCGCATCCGCGCGTATAACTGCGATATTTTTCCTCTATCCAATCCCCGCCTTCGCCTACTCGCGCCAGGCCTACTTCCTCTACGAAACGCAGGAAACAAATCGGGAAACAGTCGTAAATGCCAAACCATCCTATATGGGAGACGCCGACGCCCGCCCTGGAAAGAGCTTACGACGCAGCGCGATTAGAAGGGAAAATCGCTTCATGAATTGCGTCAGGCGGAAAAGGCGAACACGGCGCTTCCGCGCCGCCAAGAATAGATACCGGCGTATGCCGCGCAGGCTTGGCTTTGGCTGGAAAAGTCACGATTACCGCTCCGCTGCCGTCTGCAGGTCGGGCGCATTCCAAAACATTCGTAACTTCACCGACCGGATTTGACGCAAGTACCTCGTCAAGCGTCAAAATCTTCTTGTTCATCGCCAGAGGATGTTTCACGCCCTGCCGGCTCATTAAAACCGGCACCATAGCCAGCTGTTCTCGGCTAATGCCGTAAGTTTCCATCTGCCATTTGGCAATACGGTCATAAAGCAAAGGCACGACAGGTATGGAATCGCCGCGGTAGCACGGATGGTCTATAACCCGACTTATCTTCGCAAGCATTTCTTTCGAAGGCATGGACGCAAGCGCGTCGCCGGCCACTACAGCAATAGTGGTGGCGACTCCGGATTTTATAAGAATGTCTGCAAGAATAATTCCGCTTACCGGACCCGCTCCTCCGCTGCTCGTAACGCCGCAGTATTTCAATGACTCGGGAAGCAAACTGGATGCAAGATAATGGGCCGTCATAAATCTCGGCTCTGCTATTGTTGCCGGACAAACTATCAGGGCGTCCAGCTCCCAAGGCTCAAAACCGGCATCTTCAACGGCAGCAAGAACGGTCTGGCGCATGAGCTCCAGTGGCGAAGCGTCAAAACGCCCGCAACCGGTGCTCCCAACTCCTACAATCGCCGAATTCATAACATTCTCCGTTTAAATCATTTAAAGAAACTGTGTCTTATATAGCATCTTCCGGGCAAAAAATCAATGACTAAAGGCCGTCGGAAAACGGCCTTTAAAAATAAACTATTCGTATCTGAAAAACCCGTGTCCGCTTTTTCTTCCAAGCCGTCCTTCCTGAAGCAACTTTTCAAGAATGGGGCTGGGGTGATAAAACGGATCGTTTTTCGCCATCTCTCGCAGAATGTAAACGCAAGTATCTATGCCGATGTGATCAGCAAGGGAAAGCATGCCCAGCGGTGCGGTGCCGGTCTTCACTCTCCCTTCAAAAACTCCATCCACCAACACGCATGCCTCTTCCCAAGTTTTACCCGCCCCCATCATTCTTTCAACAAGGAGCGCGGCGGCGTTGATGAACGCAAGAGTCGTGCCGTTAGTGGCAAAACCCCTGATATCCGGCGATTCAATTATCGGACTGCGCCCCATGCGCTTCGCGACCCCCATAACGGCGTTGAAAGTTCCCTCGGAAGTTCGCGGACCGCGCACGACTTCAAGAAGCGTAAGCACGTGCGGCGGATTCATAAAATGCATGCCCATGAATTTCTCCCGATGAAGGCGCATGCTAGCCGCCAAATCGCGTATCAGTATGGAAGAAGTATTGTTAACAATGATGCAGCGATGCGGAACAATGACGTCCAGTTTTTCAAAAATCAGCTTTTTGATCTCCAAATCTTCTACGGCCGCCTCAATGACGAAATCAACGGAATGGAAGTCATTAAGAGATCCGGCCTCCATCAGGCGGTTAAGCCGCGAATCTACGTACTCTCGGGTCCAGCGTTCAAATTCGGAAACACTCGCACAATAATCGCGCCGTTCGGCAGCCCTCCGCCATATCTTTTCATAGCGCTCCCTGACGATTTCAACCAAGCCCGGCTTTTCGTCATAAAGCAAAACATTATATCCGGCCTCTATGGCTATTCCGCTAATGCCGCTTCCCATCTGGCCTGCGCCGACTATGCCGATAGTCATGCCGACAGTTTCCATTATTCTGCTCGTCTTTTTGGTTATTTAAGTACGGCTCTATCTTAACCGTCAGCTTGTTTCTCTGCAACCCCGTTAGAGGCAGATCGCCCCTGGGCGGTCGTAGCCGTCCCGCCATGCGGGAGGGCGGCCTCTAACGGGATGAAACAAAAATGCCCCGCCGAAAAATGCGGGACATTAATAAAAATAAAATCACTTTTTCTGCGCCTTCTGCGCCGGAAGCTGTTCCAGCGGAATCACCTGATTCTTTTCGATGTAGAAAAACCAAACGGTACCGTAATTTTTATTCTGAATATCCGGCATCAATAAAACTTGCAATACCTCATAGTGAGTCGGGTCTAATTTTTTAACATGGTTCCTGTCTTGATTTTTGTTGGACAAAACATCTCCAAACAATTCGCTTACGCTTTTGTGCGCGCCTTCACCGCCAAAACGATAACCCACGTTTCCCATTCTTACATTAAGCGGATCTTTGATTCTCTCCGCAACTCTTGGCGCAGTGTAAAGCACAATAACGCCTGAACCGCTAAATTGTTTTTCATCGCCAAACAACACGCTGCCTACGGCAAGACCAGTTATAAAACCCATTTGCGCGCGAGCGTAAGGCGCAGCAATAATTACAGATATAAATACAAATAAAACAGCCAGCAACCGCTTCATGACATTCCTTATTCCATATTTTTAAGTACGCAGGCATTGTAAATTAAAATCTCTCAACAAGCAAGATGAATAATGCGCCGCCTGTATTTCTTTTAACCTCACCCGTCCTGCTCTTCAGAACCGCGGTTCGTCTGCTCCGGCGGCAGACGCCCGCTGCCTCTCGCTCCGATGCTCCGACTAAAGTCGGAGACCAAGCCATCGGAGCTCCGAGAGCTTCTTCAGAGCAGGACGGGTTC
>CAZVKF010000086.1:0-2971 GCA_964627585.1 uncultured Candidatus Saccharibacteria bacterium
CGGACTGCGCCATCGCCTGGAGCGCGTGAATCGCATCATTAGCACATTTGCCTGTCTGCGCCGCATAGCGGATGCAGACAGGCAAATGTCGCCGAACCCCATAGGTTTAATTGGGAAGTGAAGTTTGCTCGGAGCCGAAAGGCAGGGCAGCTGGCGGGTACTTGACCCCGCTTTTTTATTTTTTTTGCATACTTTATACTTAAAATGCACGCTGTAAGCAGCCGCGGATAGCGCACTCGCTTGAAAAAGTGCTGAGAGCGGCCACGGAGAGAGCACTCTCTTAGCATTATTGCAAAATTGGAGGTCACCATCCGTGGCCGCTCTCCGCAAAATTGTCCCGCCCCTATCCCGAAGCGCGGAGCGCGAGGTTAAAGGGCGCGATCCCGCACTTCCGCGAAATAAGATTGGACATAGTTTGGTTCGGGATATAGGCGGGATCCTCGCCAACTTCACGCTCATTTCATTCGCGGAAGTTGCGGGAGAGGTCACCAGCCGCGGCTGCTTTCAGCGCTGCAAACCGGAAAAATACTTTTCCTATGTTCGAAGAAAAAAATCTTCTTTCCATCCATAGCAACTACAAAATTGGCGGCAGCGCCAAATATTTTTTTGATTTTAAGACCGAAGATGTGCTTGAAGCGGCGGTAAATACGGCGCAAAAATTTGAGGCGCCGATTTTTGGCATGGGCGGCGGCACCAATATTCTTTTCAGCGACGACGGTTTCAACGGCGCGATTTTGAAGCCGACATTCCGGAATGTCGCCGTTAAAGGCGGGTTTGTACGGGCCGGCGCCGGAATTCCAATGGCGGAGTTGCTGGAAGCCGTAATTGACAAGAATCTTGCCGGACTTGAATGGGCCGGCGGTTTGCCCGGCACCTTGGGCGGAGCGATACGGGGGAATGCCGGCGCTTTCGGCGGCGAGATAAAAGACGCAGTCGATTATGTGATAAGTTTCGATATTGCCGACGGAAAGTTTAAGACGCGCAAAAACCCGGAATGCAGATTCGGATACCGCAACAGCATTTTTAAGAATGAAGCAGGAAAAGACATAATCTGGGAGGTGGGATTACGATTAAACCGCGGGGACGGGAAGGCAATCCGCGAATCTGCTATGCAAAAAATCCAATACCGCAAAGAGCGCCATCCCATGGAATATCCCAATATCGGCAGCATTTTTAAAAATATTGACGCAAAGATTGTTTCTTCCGAATGGCGAGAGCATTTTAAAGCCAAAATAAAAAATGACCCCTTCCCGGTCATTCCCGCAGCCGCGGTAATCGCCGAAACAGGACTTGTCGGAGTCAGCTGTGGCGGCGCGATGATTTCGCCGAAACACCCCAACTTCATAGTGAATGTACTCAATGCCCGAGCAAGCGACGTTCGGCAGCTTATCGGACTCATCAAGCAAGCGGTATTGAAAAAGTTCGACGTTCAGCTGGAAGAGGAAATTATGCAGGTATGATAAAATGCAGATATGAAGATAAGCATTAAAAGTACGCATTTGGAATTAACTCCGGCCATCAACGCGTATGTTGAGGATAAAATCGGTTCGCTTGCGAAGTTTGTGCGGGATTGGGATAAGGAGGGGGTGGCAGAGGTGCATGTGGAGATTGCGCGTACGACGGAGCATCATCACAAGGGGCCGATTTATCGCGCCGACGCGGACATGCGCCTGCCGGGGAAAATCCTTCGCGCCGAACACGAGGACTGGGATATTCGCGTAGCTATCGATCAAGTAAAGAACAAACTTCAGCAGGAAATTAAAACTTATAAAGGCAAACTCAACACTTTTAAGCGCGGCGAGGAATGATTGACTAAGGCGGATTGTTTTGTTATATCCAGATTAGTTGTTTCAATATTTTTAGGGGAAGACGGCGGTGAAAACGCTTAACGTTGTTTCCGTCCCGTACACCCACAGTGGGTCAAAAAACATCAGCCATACGGCAGGTTCGGCGAGGACGCCGGAAGCCGTTAAAAATCTCTATCGAAGCTGGGAAAAGGTCGGGGTGCGTTTTCTTAGGGAAGACGGCTCCAAGGCCTCGCTTAATTTTCTGGATCGTTCGATTTCAGATTTTGGAGCCGAAGCCGTTTTAAGCTTTTTGCCGATTGTGATGAAGGTTGGTCCAGAAGTAGGACGCAAAATATGTTTCTTGGGGGGCGACCATTCGCTGAGTTATTTCACCGTAAAAACATTCCGTAATTTGTACGGCAAAAATACCGGACTTATAATGCTGGATGCGCATCCCGATCTTTGCGACAAAGGAGATCCGGGAAATCCTTATCACTCCGATTGGCTAAGATATCTTTTGGACGATCGCGTTTTCGAACCCAGGCAGATTTTCGGAATCGGATGGCGCGATGCCGAAGCGGAGGAGTATGAGTTTGCGTCAAAAATCGGGCTTGATAAGATTTTGCCGATGTCGGCATTACGTTTTGAGGATTTGTTCCGCTACGACCCTTATCATCCTTCGGTCCACCGCCAGCTGGCCTTATTCTGCAGAGATTTTGAGGCCGTTTACCTTTCCATTGATATGGATGTCATTGATCCGGCCTTCGCACCCGGCGTAAACGCCATCAGTCCCGGAGGGCTCAGCAGTTCGCATTTCATCGAGTTAATGAAAAGCTTTTCAAAAGTTCCCCAGATTAAGGCCTTTGATATCACGGAGATTAATCCTGATCGGGATGTGAATCAAATGACGCAGATTCTTGCCATAAAAACGATGATTGAAATGGCGTAAATTTCTCAATCCCGCGCCTTCAGGTACGCGGGATTTTATGTTAAAATTAAAAATTGCAAAATGAACATTCTTCAAAAATTGAAATCATTTTTCGGCGGTGGTGTAAGTTTGGGCGAATTGCGGAAAATCGTTGATGAAATTAACGCTCCTGAGCCGGAAATAAAAAAATTGTCCGATGAAGAGCTTAAGGCCGAAAGTTCGAAGTTGCGCCGCCAGCCGCTTGACGGCGTTTTGC
>CAZVKF010000087.1:0-2938 GCA_964627585.1 uncultured Candidatus Saccharibacteria bacterium
TTTTCTGGTCTTTATGGATTTTTATAAACTCCGTGTCTACTTTTTCTTTTTTTAGCTCGTCCAAACACTCTTGTCCAAAATAATCATCCCCAATGTTGGAGACAAGCGCGCTTTTCAAACCCAAACGCGAAGCGGCAACCGAAGCATTGGCGCTATTTCCCACTGCCGGCACCACATAGACTGCCTCATACGGAATTTTATCCTTAAAACGCATACAAATAACGCACTTTTCGCGGTCAATATCACAATGCACCGATGCGTCTTTTAGCCGGATAAAAGCGTCAGTGGCCGTATCGCCTATGGCAATAAAATCGTAGTGTTGTTTTGGCATTCAGGATGCTACTTAAATAATAGTAATAGTGCCGAAATCCCAGAATTAAGCGTCGAAACAACTGAGGCAAAACCCCTTTTCAACCATAAAGAAACCGGTAGTCCCTGTTCAATAATACCTTTGTCCTCTCTTATATAAGCGCGGTCATACCACCAAGTACGAAACTCAAGATTGTGTCCGGCCAGAGTGTTAAAAGCCAGATCAAAGCGCTGATATGAAAAGGTGTTGCTAAATTCTTTTCTCGTAATCTCTTTTTCCGCAAGCACTTTTCCGGCTGTCGCGTCAAAAACATCAAGCTTTACCACCGAAAGATTATCAGCGGTATTATTATCAATCATTAAATAATAACTGGCAATCGCAGCGCCCGCGGGAATTGCCGTTGTATAAGGTCCAAATGCAAGGTGGCCTTCGGGATCTTGCGTTGTATTCGCTGACCATCCATCTGCTTCGGCCCGACCAATCCTATGCGATAAATCGCGTTCTGCCTCAAACACCCACTGAATGGGTTTTATCATGGTCCAGTTAACCTGTGCCACCGCCGCACCGCCGTTTTCATAAAATTCTACCTTAACCCTGTGGATTCCGACGGTAACTTCTTTATCAACCGTGTAAGTTGTTGCTGCTTGATCATACCACTTATCAAGTATAAGACTATTGTCCAGCCACAACCGGATTCCGTCGTCGGTCCGCGCCGTAAATCTATAAACACCGGACGTTGCAAAATCCCACATACCCTCCCAACGCGCGCTGAAAGTGTCAACGCCCATGGAACTGTGCGGCGATTCCAGTCCCCAATCAAAATTTACTGCAGGATCTTGGCGGGTAAATGTTTGCGCCGTAAGGTCTTTATTGTCAAAATACGTGCCCAAGAAAGCGTTTCTTGGTATAGAAGCAGCACCGCTTTGGGGTGTCGCAAGCTCAAGCGCAAAACGGTATTCCCTGGTGGCGGCGCCGCCGGAAAGCGCTGCCAACTCCTGCACTGATCCGCCGCCGACCTCATAACCATTATGCGCCGCGCACTCGCAGGGTTGATTGTCCGGACCTTCTTCATGCCAAAAAGTCACTGTTTTTCCGGGTACTTCTTTTGACTCCACGCTCACGCCCCAAGGGGTTGACCAGCCGACTGGTTCGTCACGATTACAGGAACCAAAAGGATATCCATGCCAATTCCATTGATCTTGAAAAAGAGTAACATTGTGACAAACATCATTAATGGAGACGCTGTACGGCCTTACATAGTTGCCAAATGATTTATCATTGCGGCTGTACGGAAATGAAGTAAGAACGGTACCGTGAATAACATAGGCATTTCCACCCGGAGCAGGATTTCCAACCGGGTTTCTTCCTTTGAAGGTGCGGATAATCTTAGGACTGTCACCGAAAAGTTCATACCCTACGCGCAAATAAAGCGGCCGGCGAACATTATCCGGAAAAAGCCAATCAGCATGCGCATTGTCGCAATCAAAATTGCCGTCAAAATCCGCCTCTTTAGTAAGCCGCCCCTCAAAAATCAGTTTAACACCGTTGCCAAGATCTCTTATTTCAATCGGGATAAAATTATCCAAAAATCCTATACTTCCCTTGTTGCAGCTTGTCCACCACGGAATATCGGGATCAGTAAAACTGCCGGCTTCATTAAAGGCATATCCATTGCAGGTAAGACCGCTCTCAAATGGCTCGCAATTAGTAGAATCTCCCGGCTCTGCTTTATGAGATAAAATTTCTATATGCTCCGCGCCCGAGTAGCCTGCTGCCCATTTGCCATTGTGATTTTCCGAAACCACAAGCATATTTTTGGGCTGGCCGTCTCCCCCCTCCGACACTTTTGCTCCTACAAAATCAAGCGCATCACCCAATGCGCCGTTTAGCTGCCAAAGACCATTCATTTCCCCATAAAATCCGGTCTGGTCCAGCCAGACCAAATACCACTTGCCACAAAATATAGCGTCCCCAACTCGCGGCCCTTCAGGATCGGGAAGCGCAAGAGAAGAAGCCGCCTGACCAAAAAGCTGCAAACAGCGGCTGTTGGAAGAAGAGGAATAATTATAAAGTTTAAGGTCCGAATACAATGGGGCGGTTGGCCCTCCTTCACGCACCACAACCTTGTCTTGTCTTAGGTAGGCAACATCATACCAAAATACCCTAAACTCCAACACATGGTTTAAAGTCTGCGTGAACCCAACGTCAAAACGCTCATAAGTAAGGGTTTTAGAAAACGACTTTCGCGTAATTTCTTTTTCAGCAAGAATTTTACCCGCGGTTGCGTCAAAAATATCCAACCGCGCCACATTAAAGTTATCGGCGGTGTTATTGTCAATCATTAAATAAAAAGACGCAGTATGAAGTCCTTGAGGAATGGCTGATGTGTAAGGGCCATAAGAGAGATGCCCGGCATTGTCTGCTACGGTGTTGGCTGACCAACCATCTGCTTCGGCCCGACCAATGCGGTGATAAAGATTTTCTGCTTCAAAAACCCATTCGCTCGGAGGCGACGGCGGCTCGGGTGGAGAAATCGGCTCACAGTTTGATGCGCTGAAACGTACTGTGGGAGAATGCTCGCCAGTTGCTATGTAAAATACTCGCACATCATAAAATGTGCCTCCTTTA
>CAZVKF010000088.1:0-2899 GCA_964627585.1 uncultured Candidatus Saccharibacteria bacterium
TATGATGTTTTTTGAATACAAGAACGAAATCGTCATCATAGACATGGGCATCCAGTTTCCGGAAGAAGAAACCCCGGGAATTGATTTCATCATCCCCAATGTCTCATATCTTGAATCAAGAAAACAGAATATCCGGGGCGTAATACTCACCCATGGCCATTACGACCACATCGGCGCCATTCCGTATCTTGTCGAGAAGCTCGGCAATCCCCCGATTTACGCCTTGGCGCTGACAAGAGCCATCATAGAAAAAAGGCAGGAAGAATTCCGCAACGCTCCGAAACTTAAAGTATTTACGGTTAATTACGGCGATACCGTTAAAATCGGAAAATATTTTGAAGCTGATTTTTTCGGCGTGGCGCACACCATTCCAGACACTACGGGCGTACTGCTCAAAACTCCGGTGGGCAACATGGTGCATTTCGCGGACTTCCGCGTTGATTACACCGCGGACGGCAAACCCGAAGGACTTGATGAATACGAACGCATAGGCAAAAGCGGCATCCATACTTTCTTCGTGGACAGCACCAACGCCGACGAACCCGGCAAATCCCTTTCGGAAAAAATAGTGGAGAAAAACCTGGAAGAGTTGTTCAAAACCGCCGACGGCAGAATCATCATCGCCATTTTCGCGTCTCTTCTCACGCGCATTTACGAAATTATCAAGATAGCCGACAAACTCGACAGAAAGGTCGTGCTGAACGGCCGTTCCATGAAAGACAATGTCCAGATCGCGCAGAACCTCGGCTATATGAAAATAAAAAAAGGCCTGATTATCCCGGTTGAAGAAATGCACAAATACCGCGATGACAAACTTTTCGTCATAACTACCGGCGCCCAGGGCGAGCCGCAGGCCGGACTGATGCGCATAGTGAACGGCGAACACCGCCAAATCCAGCTTAAAGAAAGCGATACGGTAATTTTTTCGGCTTCGGTCATTCCGGGCAATGAACGCGATATCCAAAATCTCAAAGACAATCTCGCGCGCCAGGGAGCGACAGTTTACACCTCGCAGCATATTGATATTCATGCCAGCGGCCACGCTCCGAAAGACGACCTGAAAACCGTCATCAAGCTCGTGAAACCGAAATTCCTCATGCCCATCCACGGCCATTACTTCAAACGCCAGGCAAACGGGCATAACGGACGCGAAGTGGGCATTCCGAAAGAAAATATAAAACTTATGGATAACGGTCAGGTGGCTTTGTTTACCGAGAATAGTTTTGAAATCACCAAAGAAACCGTCCCGGCATTTTATGTCATGGTGGACGGACTTGGAGTCGGAGATGTTGAAGAAGTCGTACTCCGCGACAGGCGCGCGCTTTCGCAGGAGGGCATGCTCGTTGTCATCGTTACCCTCGGCAAACGCGAAGGGCGACTATTGAAGAACCCCGACATCATTTCGCGCGGCTTCATATACCTCCGCGAAAACCAGGAAATACTCGACGAGATAAGGAAACGCGTAAAAGGCATCATAGGCCGGCTGCCGGGCTACCAACCCATAAACGCCGACTATCTCAAATCCCTTTTAAGAGACCAAGTAGGACAATTCCTGTATAATAAAACAAGAAGGCGTCCGATAGTGATACCGGTAGTAATAGAAGTTTAATAAAAAAGATTTAAGACGTAAGATTTAAGAATTAAGAATCTTAAATCCTAAATCTTAAATCTACACCAATGAAGCCAATTCTAATTTCGGGAATCCAGCCGACGGGCCGACTGCATCTCGGCAATTATTTGGGCGCGCTCAAGAATTTCGTTGATCTGCAAAGCTCGGAAAAATACGAATGTTATTTTTTCATTGCCGATTACCATTCATTGACGGAAGATTTTGACCCCAAAGAAAAACCGAAACAGATTCTTTCGCTTGCGGCGGATTTTATCGCGGCCGGCCTTGACCCGAAAAAGTCAGTGCTTTTTATACAATCGCAAATTCCCGCCCATACCGAGCTTCAATGGCTCTTCAGCGCGATTACTCCGGAAAACGAACTGCGCCGCATGACGCAATATAAAGACAAGGTGGTCGCAGGAGGACAAAGCGCGAACGTCGGACTTTTAATATATCCGGTGCTTATGGCCGTTGATATCCTTATTTACGATCCAAAATTCGTTCCGGTTGGCGAAGACCAGCTTCAGCATCTTGAACTAACAAGGACGCTTGCCAGAAAATTCAATTCCAAATTCGGTAAAATCTTCACGGAACCGAAGGCCGTCATGACCTCAACGCCACGGGTGATGAGTTTGGACAATCCCCAGAAAAAAATGTCCAAGTCCTCCCCGGCCGGCTGCCTGTTCATAGACGATGAACCGGAGACAATAAAAGAAAAAATTAAAAAAGCCGTCACGGATTCCGGCTCCGAAATAAAATACGACGAAAAAAACAAGCCCGCTATATCAAACCTTCTTTCCATCTATAGCGCGCTTTCCGGCCAATCAATCCTGCAGCTTGAAAAGAAATTTGCAGGCAAAAATTATTCTTATTTCAAAAACGACCTCGCGGAACTGACAAGCGATTATTTCAGGCCTTTCCGCGAAAGAAAAAAGGAGCTGCTTAAAAATCCCGCGGCCATCAAAAAAACTTTCGCCGCAGGCGCAAAAAAGGCGCGAATTCGCGCCCAGAAAAAAATAAAAGAAGTAAAAGAAAAAGTGGGGCTTATTTAACGCGGCGCCGATTCATACGCCACTCATCTATTTTCTTATGCGCTCCTGAAAGAAGCACCTTCGGAACGCGGTACTTTCTACTTTTGTATTCAAACACTTCCGGCCGCGTGTAAACCGGAACGCCGATGCCATAGCGTTTTTCTTCAAGAGATTCG
Organism: uncultured Candidatus Saccharibacteria bacterium; assembly: GCA_964627585.1. Classification (GTDB taxonomy): domain Bacteria; phylum Patescibacteriota; class Minisyncoccia; order UBA6257; family GWB1-45-9; genus CAZVKF01. Next base: position 2,817 of record CAZVKF010000088.1, read on the forward strand.
GTTTTGCCGAGCACGCCCGGAATATGACGAGACACGGCATCAACGACAATCATTGCCGGCAATTCTCCGCCAGTCAGAACGTA
>CAZVKF010000089.1:0-2869 GCA_964627585.1 uncultured Candidatus Saccharibacteria bacterium
CGCAAAGCGCGGCTGGCCATTTAACGTTTTGGATTGTAATCAGACCTCGCTCAGCGGTTACAAAACGTTCATTGCCGAATTAAGCGGCGAAGGAGTATACGACGTCTTAAAACAAGAATCCGGAGTTCATCGCGTGCAACGTATTCCCAAGACCGAAAAAGCGGGGCGCGTTCATACTTCTACGGCCTCGGTGGCGGTGCTCCCGGAAGTCGAAGCGAAAAAAATAGACATCAATCCCGGCGATCTCGAAATCACATTCTCGCGCGGCGGAGGACCCGGCGGACAAAACGTCAACAAAGTTGAAACGGCGGTAAGAATACTTCATAAACCTACCGGCATCGTTGTGGCTTCACGGTCCGAAAGATCGCAGCACGCCAACCGCGAAAAAGCCATGGGCATACTCCGCGCCAAACTTTATGAAGAACAACAGCGCCAAGCCGTCGGCTCGATCAGTGAACTTCGCCGCGAACAAATCGGATCTGCGGAGCGGGCGGAAAAAATCCGTACTTACAACTTTCCGGAAGACAGGATTACCGACCACCGCATCGGCAAGAAATTCCATAATATAGAAAAAATACTCGATGGCGATCTGGATCCTATAATAGAAGCATTAGAGAGAGGAAACGCCTGAGTTCAAGACGTCTATATCGCGCTGGAACTGATCCGCTTTATCTAAAACCGGATCTCCGTACACGAACCTGAAACGAAACCAGCTTCCGCCGGCATAATATTGCGCGGCAGCGCATCTCTCCAGCAGAAACTGATACGGCAAAACGTTCTGGTTATCTCTGGCATAGTTGGTGCAGCTTGAGGCGTTCGAGCTATTTTTTAAATAAAGCGCGGTCGCAACGAACGCGTCCGCATTACGCCATGGGTTCGGCGGATTATTGCCGGTCACCTGCGCGATGGCGTCTTTGTATAACAGCCAAGTTGAAGCTATAAACTGCGCCGGGCCCATTGCCCCGCCGTAAGAACCGTGGGCGCGGATTGGACACGACACAAGAAGCGGATCCGGGGTAAGTTCGTTGTTCGCTTTGAGTTCATTAATAATCTGTTTGAATTTGGGCAAATCGCGCGTAGGATGCATCGCCGATTCCGGAGAGCACTGCCCTACGTTTTTTCCCAATTTAGATTCCTGGTCAAGAACCGCCATTACAAGAGCCGCCCTCACTCCGGTGGCCCGCTCCGCGACACGCGCGAGGTTATAGGCCTCATCAAAACTCAATTCTCCGCCGCCAAACAAACGAAAAATCTGCTTGCGTATTTCTGCGGCCGTCTTTTGTTTATCCTGGAGAATCTGCTGGTATCTGGTTTCTTCGCCCTTGGTAGTCATTAACAACTGATCCTTTTCGGATCGCGTTTGTTGAATGGCGTTACGCTGGGCGTCCTGGTACGCCTTGAGAGCTGCGGCATCGTCGCGTTGTGAAGACAGCGCCTCATTCTGCTGGATAAGTTCGTCGTGGAGAACAACGATATCCTCCAGCGCGGTACGAACGCCGTCCTGAACCGCCATAAGATTATTGAAATTGCCGAAAAAATCGGACAGTTTGGGGTTGGCAAGCATCATCTCCATCACATTAACGGCGTCATTCTCGTATAAATTCTGGAGCAGTTTCGCGAGCGTTTCCTTGCGCTGAGTTATATTTTCTCCGGCATCTTCTATTTTCAACTGCGTAATTGAAATTTCTTTGTCGAGCTGCCGCAGCGAAAGCGTTACGGCTTTGATTTGAAGGTTCAATTTTGAGACCCGTGCGTTCAAGCGGTCTATCTCCGATTGCAATGTCTGCCCTTGGCGGCGATAACCTTCGATTTGGCCGTTAAGCTGATCTATTTGATCTTCGTATTCTTTCAATTGCGCCTCGAGTTCGGCGCGCTTGGCCTCAATGTCATTTCCGGCTCCGTAAACCGACTGACGAAGAGGCGCGGATACGGAACCGAAAAGCAAAAAAACCGCAGCGGCGCATATCGCTGCGCTTGCGGCTATTTTTGTAAGGGGAACGGCTAAAGATGGCGCCGAAGCGTGGAGATTAATGCGGCGAGGTATAACCCTGAACGGGTCGAATTTTTTCGACTTGATATCGAGAAGATTTCTCGGCCGCAAACGTGAAGCCATTACCTATATAATATCACAAATCACGCCTCGCCTTCCGTTTCTTTTTCTTTCCGGCGCTCCTCCACTTTTTCCTCGGATTCCACCTTAACCGCTTCCACCGCAGGCGTTTCCACCGGGACTTTTTCTTCTTCCGGGACGAAAGCGGTAACCGTAGCGATCACCGTTTCGGGATCGATAAGCGCTTTAACTTCCCCGCCGAATTTTATGTCTTTCACATAAATGCATTTTCCGATTTCATCAAGCATCCCGAGATTGACTTTAAACTCATGAGGTAAATCGCCCGGCAATGCCTCCACCTCAACTTCTTGGAGCGATTTCACCAAAATTCCGCTCTGATCTTTTACGGCCGCCGATTCTCCTTCGAATATTATCGGGATACCGGCTCTGATCTTCTCCTCGACGCGCACTTGGTAAAAATCGACACGCCGTACCCGCCCGCTCAACGGATCGAACGAAACATCGTGGATCAACGCCGGACGTTTTTCTCCCTCCAGCGCCACGGTGATGACGGTGTGCTCTCCGGCCTCTTTGAAAATCCTGTTAAATTCCTTCTCGGCAACGCTTAAATGCAGATTCTCCACGCCATGGCCGTAAAGTTCAACGGGAATCAAACCTTGATCGCGCAACTTCCGCACCGCCTTGCCGAATATGTCGCGTTTTTGGACTTGTAACTCCATGGAACGAAATTCTAATATGACGACTTGCTCTTTTCAAGCCCCCCCCCTACTCTATGCCATTAAATAATTTCAACCTTTC
>CAZVKF010000090.1:0-2861 GCA_964627585.1 uncultured Candidatus Saccharibacteria bacterium
CGTCGTCCCGATGCCGACGCGGGCGTTGGTGTTGTCAATATGAAGAATGGGGTTGGTGGAAGTGCCGAAAGTATAATTGCCGAAGCTGGTATTCGCCCCGAAAGTTCCAGATGAAACGTTGGCCGCAGAAACCGTCTGGCTTGCGCCGGAAAAGGCGGTGGTCTGAAGCGTCGCGTCGGGAAAACGAATGCCGCCGGAAGAGGACTTAATTTCACCGGCGACGGATAAGGTGCTGGTCGGATTGGTATCTCCGATGCCGACGTTGCCAGAAGTCACTCGTAACCCAGTTCCTGTATCAATAATCACATAATCAGCACTGCCAGGTTCTAACTTTATACTCCCCACGGAAACGATTTGGTCGTATGCACCAGTTGGGTCTCTACCAAGCCCGATGCCACCACCTTGAAATCTTATCCCGCCACTCTGAACCATACCAGAAACATCAAGTTTGTAATTAGGCCCCGTCGTCCCGATGCCGACGTTGCCGGCTTTGATAGTAAGAACATCCGAAGCCCCCTGATTTATGATAAAGGCGCTGTCCGTGCCTTCCTTGAAAATGACCGGATTGGACGCGCCGCTGCGAAGCAGTCCGAATAGCGAATCGGTGGAAGAAGATACCGACAAGTAATACGCGGAACTCGTAGCGCCGAAACCGGCATAGCCGTTCTCGTATATCAACGCGCCATTGCCGCTGCCGGGGGTAAGGTTGCCCGGGCCGGTGAAAGCATGGGCAACGACCACGACTACGACTATGACCGTAACAACAGTGACTGCGCCGAATATTATTTTTGATAATGATGTCATGTTACTTTCTTTATTGATTATATCATACACTAAAATATTTAAATGTTTAAATATGTAAAGATTAGTCCTCCCCGTATAGGCGTTTATATACTTCGGGAGCGTGTTTTTTAATTAATTCTTTGCTCGGATCCGGTTTTGAAACATGCTTAAACTGCAAGCCGCGCCGTGAACCGCCTTTCACTTTGTAAGCGAAGCTTTGGATCAATCTGGAACATTGAACCGCTAAATTATTTAAATATTTAAATGTTTCAATATTTAAATAGCCGACATCTAAAGCAACGTATAATTGCGCCCTGGCTTCACCGGCCGAACCTTTGGCGATATATAGATAATTTAGAAATTCCTGCTGCGTACCCCGCTCAAATCCTTCGGCAATATTGCTTATGATGGAAACGGAGGCGCGCTGGATTTGATCTCTGAAGCCGAAATCATTGCAATTTTTAAGGGCTTTATAGATCTCGGCCGTAAGTTCCCGCGCTTTCTGCCAGCAAATCAGATCCTCAAATTTTTCTATTGTGGCCATCTCTTTAAATGTTTAAATATTTAAATATGTAAAGATTTATGGACTCCACGTTATAACAATATCCTCCACGGTCGGGCTGACGGTTCGCTCGTTGTCGGTCTGAATGATTGCCTTATAACGCCAGTAACGCTTGTTGTTGTGATGCGCGAGATTTATCCGCACCTGCGTATCCGGAGCGCCCGGATTATAGTACGTATTTGAAGTGCCGTCAGTGCCGACATACGCGCCGTCGCCGCTCGTCTTGCTGCCGCCCCATCCGGTATCAGTGACACAATCCGGCGGATCGGTGGCGCCGTTATCACAATTCGCCGAAGCAATTTGGAAAAGTACGCTTGATCCCGACGGCTGGCTGCCCTGCCACATTATGGTGTTCATGGCGGAACCGCCCGTCACCTGCGTGTCAAAAATCGTTGATTCCAGAGTGCCGACCACGGGCACGTTTCGCCAGGTCGTATTCACCTTGTAATCGCTGTCAACGCATCCGGCCTCAATATCGCCGCAGTTAAAACTTATCCAGCCCGCAATATCGCTCCAAGCCCAGCCGGAAAAATCGCCGCTTGCGGGATCGACAATCACTTTGTAATCCGAATCAGTGCAGCTTCCGGGGAAAGTCAGACAGTTAAAACTTATCCAGCCCACGTTATCATTCCAGCCCCAGCCGGAAAGCTCGTTGGTGCTTGTGCTGTTCAAAACGTGAAAGTCGCTTTGCGCGCAGATATCGCCCGCGGGCGTATCGGAGCAGTCAAGCGCAACTTCCCCCACCGAAGAATTGGCCCAGCCGGCGACAGAAGAAGTGCTGACCAAAACGTTGTTTGCGGAATAAAAATCAAGCCAGCCCGTGATGTCGCTCCAGGCATATTTATCAGTTGGATCGATGTTCGAAACGGCGAATACTATATAAAATCCCACTGCCAGAAAAAGAAGCGTTATGGTCAGAAAAAGAAAGAAGCGCATCACTATAATTATAACAGAATTAGTATCCTTCCACCTTTAGCTGGCCGGAGGTTGAATAATGCACATTGCTTGAAGTGTCAAAGCCGGTGGTCGTTGTGGCGGTGATGGGCCCCGGATTGCCCGAACCGCCGCTCCAGTCGGTTTGGGAAAACAAAAGATCGCTGTTGCGCGTGAGATAATAATCGTGGCTGAATGAATCCGGCTGGTTCAGAATGGTCCAGCTTGCGTAAACGGTTATTTTCTGCGTGGAAGGATCGTCGTCTCCGCCGAACGTGACAATTTCACCGTTACTGCCGCGCGAAACATTGTTGACTTTGAAACTCCTCGTGTAAACCACCTCGTCCACGGTAGTAGTCGCCGTATCTGCAACTATGCTGACTGTGGATGTGCCAAACTCAATATGATAATCCGTATCTTTGGTCAAGTCATAAATATCGTGCCAATCCGACGCCGCAATGGATGTCAGCGCCTGAATATACTGCTCGGAGAGCCCCGCGGCGGTCTGGATATATTTACTTTGAGTTCCGCCGCGAAGCACGCCGGCTACGCTCACCACCACCGAACCGACAATAAGCGCGCC
>CAZVKF010000091.1:0-2838 GCA_964627585.1 uncultured Candidatus Saccharibacteria bacterium
GCAGACGCAGGGGGCTTAAAACTCCCTGAGCGCAAGCTCGTGTGGGTTCGACTCCCACCCTCGGCATTTCCGCGCGTAGCTCAATGGCAGAGCAGGGGCCTCTTAAGCCCAAGGTTACAGGTTCAAGTCCTGTCGCGCGGATCAAAAAATGATTATTGATACACATACTCATCTAGGCACATTGCACGAGGGTCACAAGTTTACGGCAGACGACCTTGTGGCGGATATGGAAAAAGGTGGCGTGGATTTTGCGCTTGTTTTTGCTTTAGAATTTTCTCAACAGGACGGAATAATTACAACCGAAGAACTTATAGAAACCACTAGAACCCATAAAAATCTGTTTCCGATAGGAACAGTAAGCCCCACTTCCTTCACCCAGGAACGACAAACACAAATTGAGTCATTATTAAAAAGCGACGCCTTGAAAGGTATAAAACTGTACTTAGGGTATGAACATTTTTATCCGAACGATGAACGCCTTACTCCTCTCTACGAAATGTGTAGCAAATATGGTAAACCTATCATTTATCACACTGGGTTCTTCTGGGATCCGGGGAAAAGGGGGTTGATTAAATATGCACACCCCCTAGGCGTTGATGATGTGGCAACGCAGTTTCCCGATCTCAAAATTGTCATCGCGCATATTGGCAATCCATGGATTACTGATTGTGCGGTAGTCGCGCAGAAAAACGATAATGTATATGTCGACGTGTCGGGCTACTTTGTGGAGTTTCAGCCGATTCAGAAAGAAGAGGTTAAACATTTCATTGAAGATATAAAAAAATTCTACAAATTGACAGGAAATTATCGTAAGCTCCTTTTTGCTTCGGACTGGCCGCTGTATTCTCTAAAAGAATATAAGGAATATGTTGATGCGGCGAAATTACTGCCGTTATCAAATGAAGATAAAGAATGGTTTTTCTGGAAAAATGCCGCCATGATTTTTAATCTCCCGATTATTCGGGATTAAGGACACTAGTTGTGACGATACTTACCAGGTTTTCACAAAAGCAAACGGCGAATAACCTGAAATAGTCATTAAAACGGTTCTGACTTCGTCCAATAGGGCGGACAGAACGCCAACAGCCCCGGCATATGCCGGGGCTGTTGGGTTACATTCTTTTTCAGTTTTCTAGAGCTCAATGATTTCGACTGCCGCGCGCTGTTTCCCGAACGTGAGCGCCTGCCACTTGGAAGGCATCCACACGTCAATACGGTCGGTGAAGCGCTGGTGCATCCGGTCCTCGACGACGAGCACCTTGTCGCCGAAGAGATCCGGGATCCTGACCCGCGTTCCGATGGGGAAGATGTTGGCGGCAATGACGCCGTCGCGCGTCCTCGTTCCCGACGCCGTGACATGCGGCGTGCTGTCGGTTTCGTCTTCCGAGCTCGAGTAGGCGGTTACGTACATCAGAAACTTCGATGCCCACTCATACTGCGGTGTGCTCGGAGATGTGGCCTGGAGAATCGAGTTAGCATTGATGACGATCATGCCGAGCGGCAACCGGATTTCGATCCTGTCAAAGTCCGACTCGGCAGCGATCGGGTACGATACCCCGATGAGCGCTGCCAGGAAAACAGGGGTAATGACCCCTGTCTTGAGGCCGGTATACATGTAAATACCGCGATTTCACGCGGTACAGTGCTACCCTAGCATATCTAAACATTGACGTCAAGGCATAAAAATTGCCTCGTATCTTACCGATTTTAACTCACAAAAACCCCTTGACGGCCCCTGCCAGGCCTGCTAACCTTCGGGGGAAGTCCAAAGACCGCAGGTGCCTCCGCGCTTAAGCCGGACACTCCGGGCCTGCCGAGGATGAAAGGGTATTTTCGGTTTGTCTTTGGGCGCTGCGGCGCCTTTTCATGTTGCGGAGAACGGACAAAGAGAAAATCGTCGAGGAATTGAGCGGCCGCTTCCGGTCGAGCGCTATTTCAATTTTCACCGATATCCGCGGCATCTCCGTGGCCAAGCTCTCGCAATTCCGGCGCGAGCTGAAAAAGCTCGGAGCGGAATTCAAGGTCACGAAAAAGACGCTCCTCAAGCGGGCGCTCGAAGCCGCGGGCGCGGCACCCCGCGGCATTGAGCCGAAAACGCTCGCGGGCGAGATTGGCGTCGTCTTCGGCTACGAGGATCCGGTGGCTCCGGTCAAAACCGCCGCGAAATTTTCCAAGGAGAATGAAACGTTTAAGGTTCTGAAGGGGCTGTTCGGCGAGCGCGTGCTCGAAGCGCGGGATGTTCTCGTCCTTGCCAAACTGCCGTCACGCATCGAACTGCTGGCCCAGTTGGCATATGCAATGAATGCGCCGATCCAGGGATTGGCGACCGTGTTAGCGGGAAATATTCGTAACTTGGTCGTGGTCATTAATAAGATAGCAGTGAGCAAGAAACAATGAACAGGAACGATCTCCTGCTCATTGTTCACTGCTCATTGTTCACTATCCATCATGGATAAGGAAAAAATTCTCGAATCGATCGAAAAGATGAGCGTCCTCGAACTTTCCGAGCTGGTGAAGGCCCTCGAGGAGAAGTTCGGGGTCTCCGCAGCCATGCCCGTAATGGTTGGTACTGCCGCCGGCGGGGCGGCCGATGGCGGCGAGAGCGCGGCCAAGGAGGAGAAAACGTCGTTCACGGTTGAACTCAAAAGCGGCGGCTCCCAGAAGATCCAGGTCATCAAGGCGCTCCGCGAGCTCACCCAGCTCGGATTGAAGGAGGCCAAGGATCTCGTGGATGCCGCACCCAAGGCGGTAAAGGAAGGCGTGGACAAAGCCACGGCCGAAGAAATAAAGAAAAAATTGGAAGAGGCGGGAGCCGCGGTGGAGATCAAATGAAGCCAC
>CAZVKF010000092.1:0-2837 GCA_964627585.1 uncultured Candidatus Saccharibacteria bacterium
TTTAAGGAAAAAGGGGTTGATGTAAAAATAGCCGTGGATATGGTGGTTTCTGCTTGCGATGGGGCGTTGCGAACCGCAATTATTGGCAGTTCTGATTCTGATTTGCAGCCAGCGATTGCCGAATTGCGAAAAAGAAGAGTGGAGCGTATTTATTTAGGTTTTGAAACCATGCCTAATAAAGGATTGACGTTTACCACCAACAGAACCGTTCTTATTAGAAATTCGGAGGTATTGGAATTTTCACGAAAAACCCTGCTTTAATAATAAATATTAATAAATGAATTCCAACCATAAAATTATTTTTATCATCTCTTTATTGTCGTTGATTCTTGCGGTAGTTATCGCGGCGGTATTGCTATACGTACGCGCCCAAGTCGTAAAAGGACTTTCGGAGGCGTCCGCTTTGATGAAAGAAGCGCGAAATCAGAATTTTTCTTATTCTCTGCATCTCGGAAAAGGCGTTCCTCTGGCGGCAAGCGTTGCTTTGGATGAAACGTTTGAAGTTCCCATTAAGACCGCCGTTCCGATAAAGACGACCGTAAGAGTTCCGGTAACCATACCCTTGCTTGGCCAAGTCGTTACGCTGACGGTGCCGATAGATACGACAGTTCCGGTTGACTTGACCGTCAAAGTGCCGGTTAAAAGGAACATTCCGATAAAACTTGATACGCCGCTTTCGGTGGACATACCCGTGAATATCCCACTCAAAGAAACATCGCTCGGCGCGATACTCGAAAAGCTGGACGCTCTGCTGACGGATTTGGCCTCAAAATTTGAATTCGCGACAAAAAAGTAGTCGCCTCAGGCGACTACTTTAAATGGTTCGGCCGTGCTCACCATAAATAGTTTGTTACGGACAAACACGTCCTAAAATAAATTCGTTCATCGCGCGCTCCAGTTCCTCCTCGGTTTTGAAGCGGCCTTCGCCGACTTCGCCGTTCACTCTTACAAAGGCACTGCGTAATTCGGAATAGTGGCCTTCGCCGTGCTGCTTGCTTACCAGGCCGTTTACTTGTTCCCGGAATTGGTCAATGCCTTTCGGAAGCACGATGAACCCGCGCATATCATCCATGGGATCCCGCACTCGTATCGGAGTATCGCCGGCGGCGTTCATAACGCGGGCAAAATATTCTTTCAATTCTTTTTCCGTGTATGTCCTGACAACCGGAGAGACGATGCCGGACACGCGATTTTTCATGCCTTCTTCCGCGCTTGCGTCCAGAAAGGCCTCAATGTGCTTGGCGCTGTCGTCCACGCAGAAAACGAAATAGTCCGGATCGTCTTTGAGCGAATTGAGAATAATGCTGTAAGATTCCTTTTTCGGTTTGTGTCCCAGGAAAAGCGCCCATCGTACCGTTAGGTGCCATGCAAGACAAAATATGTGAACTCGTATGGCAAGCGAGCTGGAGCGGGCGGTTACGATATCCTGACTAAACCGCTCCGGAGGGAAATGGGGCGCAATGCCCGCATTGTGGGCAACCGGCAGGAGCCACGGGCCTTGCCCGGGGCTTTCAAAAAGCAGCCGTTCTTCGTGCGCAAAGTATGTTTTAAGGTCAAAGTTTGAAAGCGCGAATACGTCGTCGCTTCTGCTGTCCGCCAGGACGCCGTCAAAATCCCAGATGACATGAACCTTTTTGCCTTGTTGTAAAAGTTCTTCAATTTTCGCGCGGGTCGCAAGAACGAGCTCGGTCATTGCCCGCATTTCTTTATTGGTGCTTCGCCGCATCAGTATCTCCTCAATTCGTATCTTGTTCTACGCCATATTTAACATAACTATTCAAGTTTGGCAACTTAAAAAGCCGCCCCATAGGCGACTTTAATGTAAATATAGTGAGCGTCACGCGCTCGGATAAAAATCTTTTAGAGAAACGCAGTAAATGGAATTAAGCGAATCGTCGGAAAAGTAAAGCCGGACATCCGAATTTTCTGCGGATGCGCGTTTCAGAAGATCGCAGCACATTCCGGAGAGCCGTAATCTTTCGGTTTTTCCGACAAAAGCGGCACGGATTACCCGCGTTTTGGAAAGATCCAGCGAGGCGGCTATGCCTTCCAACGCTTCATGGGATGAAGCCGGTTCCTCAAAGCATTCGTATTTATGCCCCGTCAGGATTTCTCCGTTATTCGTTTCCACCGCGGCGCCGAGAGGATATTGCGCGGGAAGGATTCTTATGACCGCGTTCTTGGACGCCCGCCACGCCGAGAGAATCAGGAATTGATGGTCAAGAGGAAGCTCGTGCAAAGAATTAAAAATGGTTAAGCCGTTCATATATCCGGATTCTCCGCCCGCTTGCGCATGTATTCTTTGGGGCTGATGCCGAGTACTTCCGGTCCGAAGGCCGCCGGAAGAAGTTTACCGATGGACGTAATCCACACCTTGCTGAACAGCGGGTCGGACATCATTATCGGAAGGCCAAAATTTTTGTCCGAAAACTCCCAAATCATCTGCCTGCATTTTCCGCAGCACGTAACCGGCGCCTCGGCCGGCTTCAATTCAACAACGCTTGCGTCAGGAGCCGCTACTACCGTCAATCTGACGATATTGGCAAGATCCTGCCACTCAAGCTTTCCAAGCATACATCCTTCGCCGTGCAGCACGTCAAAGACGACGTTTTCGTTGTTATGTCCGGTGCGCACATTTCCGGCCGCGGTCAAAGCGGCAATACCTACAAGAAAATTTGAGTACGGCGCATAAGCATTCTTACGTTCCCAGCGCGCGGCATGCATAAGATATTGGTCGTTCAAATCCAAATCCTGAAAGTTATAAAATGGGATTTCAAGCCCGTCCGGTGCAGTCCAAATGCCCCTTGGTTCCATAAGCATTCTCCAAAAATGTTTTC
>CAZVKF010000093.1:0-2708 GCA_964627585.1 uncultured Candidatus Saccharibacteria bacterium
TCAAGCGCTGCGTTTTGCCGCAGGAGCAAAACGACAGCCGGTTCTGAAGAACATACCCCGCTTCACGCCATGCCCGCTCGGCCTCAGAGCCGCGCGAGAAGCATGGCGGTTACGGCATAAAATCCGTCAACAAGGCGTGAGAAATGTACTGACGCAGTTGACTAACTGTGCGGCGAATAGTACAATATAAAGGCACTTTACTAACCTATTTAAAAGAGGGATTTTACATGAAAATCGGAAAAATTCCGAATTGGCTGGTTTTTGTCCTTATTGCGGTATTCGTATTCGCGCCGCTTTCTTACGCAGCCGCGCAGGCGCAATCTTTGAGCGCCGAAACCTACTCGAAGATTTTTGATCTTATAAAAAAGAATTTCTATTTAAACCTGAGCGATGATGAGATTGTAAAGATACAGCAGTGCATTTTGCAGCGCGGATTTATGGGTTTTGAAGTGTCAAAAGACGAGAAGCTGGAGAATGACATTAAAATCCAGAGCTGCTTTAAGGAGGATAAGCATACTCATTATGTATCTCCTTCGATAGTCCGTCAGATGCAAGACCAGCGCCGCGGCGGATTGTCCGGCATCGGCGCGGAAGTAGAGCTTACCAAGGACAACAGCGGCGCCAAGGTGCGGCGGTTACTTCCGGGAGGTCCGGCCGAGTCCAGTCATTTACTGAAGGAAAATGACGTCATACTTGCCGCAGGCACCGTTCCCGATCCTCCTAAGCTTTTCAAGGGGCTTTCTTTGGATGAAATGGTGGACCTTATACGCGGCCCTGCCGGCACTACCGTTGTTTTGGAAGTTTCCCGCGACGGCAAGCGTTTATCTCTGAATATCGTTCGCGGCGAGGTGAAGTTTAAAATCATTGAATCCAAGCAGCTTGAGTCCGGCATAGGATATTTGAAGATCAATGAATGGAGCAAGCTCAGAATGGTTTCTGAAGATATCGAGCCGGTGCTGAGAAACATGGCTGCGAATAAAACCTCAAAACTTGTCCTTGATTTGCGGGGCAATCCCGGCGGGTTGCTCACCGTAGTTATGAATTTCTTAACGCGTTTCGCTCCCGATGCGGGGATGATTATGGTTCAGCTCCGTGAGCGTGGGGATGTTGAAGCGGAAAGAGACGTAACTAACAGGCGCGGCGCTTACGCCGACTGGAAAATCGCGGTACTCGTTGACGAGCGTTCCGCTTCGGCTTCAGAAATCGCAGCCGGCGTTCTTCAAATCTGGGGCGCCAAAGTTTTCGGAACGAAGACGTATGGCAAGGGCAGCGTTCAAACCGTTTTTGACCTGCCGGACGGAGGCGAATTCCTTCTGACGACTTCAAAATACTATTTCAGCAACGGCAAGACGCCAGATGACGGCGGAATAATCCCCGACGTTGAAGTAGCGGCAAAGAAAACCGATAAAGGCGATCCGGTGCTCGAAAAAGCATTGGAGCATCTGCACGGTTTACGATAAGGAGAAGGAGGAGAGAATATGAAAAAGACACGGGTACCGGACACCGATCTTAACGCCCTGCTGGAGGGTTTTCAAAGTAGTTTGAACCGCCATCATTTTTCCGATTACAGTCACGAAAAAACAGTCGAGACGGTTATAAGGATTTTGGAGTCCGATTTTCGAGAAATTTTTTCCGTTGAGGTTTCCTCTGATCCCCAAGGTATCGGGTGGGGTGGAGACGTTTAAGCGAAAACCCCGTACGCAATCTAAGGTTGCGGCCGGGGTTTGCTTTTTTATCACAGATGATTCTTAATTATATTAAGAGTGCTTTGACATTATTATAAAAAGGAGAATTCAGATGGCGTCTTTCAGGATTAGGGCGGCTCCGGTTGTTTTCGCGATTTTTACTTTTTTGGCCATACTTTCCGGAGTTTTTGCTTCGGAAGTATACGCCGATCATCAGACAAGGATTCCCAAGGCTATTTCGGATGCCGAAAAGGATGCCGGCGTCAACGGTGTGCCGCAAGACGTTATTAAGCATTTTAAAGCGGTGGGGCCGGTGCGCGTATCCATCAGCGCCCTTTTAGAGGATGAGAGTTATGAAGAAAGAGGTAGCGGATTTCTTATCGCCGACGATCTGCTTCTTACCGCATTCCATCTTTTCCCGCCATTCGAGGAATTACTCGCCAGCAAGAAATTGAAAATTGCCGTTTTTATCGGCGGGAAAACCGTTTACGGCCATATACCCGACTCGCGATATTATGACGCGGAAAAAGATCTCGCCGTGGTGAAACTGAAGGAGAAAATCCCCATTGATCCGATTCCTATTGCCAAAAGCGATCCGGAAATCGGGGACAAGGTTTATACTTTCGGGTTTGCAATAATCGATCGTCCCGCTGCTCTGGTTCCGGGTTATAAAGGCGCCGCCTACAATTATGGCGTACGGTCGCTAGTCACCAGTCGCGGTTTTGAACATGGGTATTCCGGTGCGCCGCTCTTTAATGAGCGCGGCGAGGCGATAGGTGTTGCAGAGGCAATATCTCCATCCGGAGTTTTCGGATATTCCGTTCCGTGGGAATATGTATTGAAACTTTTGGATAAAATTCCAAAGCCAGTGCCTTAACGAATCAGCGTTCCGATTAGATGCGGGACGCTTTTTCTTTATGGTGCGCAATGCAAGATACATTCCGGATTTCATTCCAGCCGGCACTTCGCTAAGAAAACCGTCTCGCAGGCCGAGCGGGCATGGTGTCCGGCCGCACTATTTTT
>CAZVKF010000094.1:0-2649 GCA_964627585.1 uncultured Candidatus Saccharibacteria bacterium
AGTTGGCGTTACGACAGCGTGGTTATTGCGGTTGTTGAAAGACAAATTTTTTGGAAAGAAAACCGGCGCTTAGCGCCGTTTTTAAAAGTTGAATTTACGTATGAAATGATTGGCCGCAACCGCACGAGGATTTTGCGTTTGGGTTTGTGAAGGTAAAGCCGCCCGTGAGGCCTTCGGCGATGTAACCAAGCGTCATGCCGTTTAGCGACAGATAGCTTTTTATATCAATTACCGCTTTTATTTCTGGAAATTCAAATACCTTATCATGTTTTTCGTCAATTGGATTTTGCTCGATATCACAGAGTTCAAGAGAGTAAGAAAGGCCGGAACATCCCCCTCCTCGGACCCCCATTCGGAGATACACTTTTTTGTCTTTCCATCCGTCCTTAACAAGTTCTTGAATTTTTGCGCGCGCGGTCTCGGTAATTTGAATTGCCATTTATTTTTCTCCCTTCTGGTGTTTGGCTTTGTAGTCAGCAATCGCCGCTTTGATTGCGTCTTCGGCCAAAACCGAGCAGTGGATTTTAACCGGCGGAAGTTTTAGCTCATTGACTATATCCGTGTTTTTGATCCTTGAGGCGTCTTCAATGGTTTTTCCTTTTAGCCATTCGGTTGCCAGCGAAGAAGAAGCAATTGCCGAGCCGCAGCCGAATGTTTTGAATTTGGCGTCTTCAATAACTCCGGTTTCAGGGTTTATTTTAATTTGCAATTTCATAACGTCTCCGCATTCCGGCGCGCCGACAAGACCGGTGCCAACCCCTTTTTCGTCTTTAGAAAACGAACCGACGTTCCTTGGATTATTGTAGTGGTCAACCACCTTTTCGCTGTAGGCCAATTTATTTTCCTCCTTTTCCATTCTTTTTAATCAAATCGTTTGAGATAAGAATAACGGTTACTACAGTTGCAACAATCGCCGCAATTCCTATGGCGGCAAGGGGATCTTCTAAACGGTTTTTTACGTAAGAAATCAGGTTTTGTAGCATATCAAGCCCCCGGGGACGTTTTTAAAGAGCGAATATAACAATAGTATAATCCAGTTGAGGCGATTAGTCATACGGGAGATTCAATAAGAAAGCGCAATGTTTTGAAATAATTAAAGTACAGTAGGGTGTAAAAATATCGTTGTCCACACATATAATTTAATCTTGAAGCACTTCAGGGGCGAGACTTTTGGCAAGTTTCATGAAAAAAGATTTTAATTCCGGAATAGTCAAGGGTTTAATCATTTTGGGAAGCGCTTCTACGCGGCGAACCTTCATAAATTCTGATCCAAAAATAAAGGTGTTATTGTTGTGTCGAATTTTTCTTCCGCGCCTTTTCGCATTTTTCCAAGAGGCATTTTTTTAGCACAAAATAAAGATCGGCAAAATCCTTAGGCTCAAATCGATCGGTCATCGCCATTAGTTTGTTGGCCGTGATATCTCGAAAACTATCTATTCGGATTCCAGCTGTTTTTTACGGCGCTTCAAGCGGTGGTGTAAATATTGCCGGTGGCGCATTGCCTAGGCTTTTATAATAAACACGAAGAGAAAAATGGACAAAGTAGCGCAGGGGCTTGAATCTGTCGGCATTGTTTGCGTGGTTTTATTGCGCTTTTTTCTGTAAGAGCGCCCATCTGTGTAATAATATACAAAAAATATGCTCCGGTTGAAATACGCGGCGGCAAGCCGCCGCGTATTTCATTCAATATGCCGCAGGCGTAGCGCTTTTGTTTCCGGCGGGAACCTGCTTATGAGTTTAAGTTCAAATTTGGATATTCTTTTCTCATCCAAAAAGTTTTGCAGAGTTTTGGAGGTGGTTAAAAAGATTCTTTCGGCGATTTCATTTTTTGCGCGCATCGTTGTTTCCGGATGCCAGAATAAGGCGTTGCGTGGGACGAGATGAAGTTCAAAACTAACTTTTGTTTCTTCGTTCAGGCGCTCCTCACTTACGGTTCCTCTGAAGTCAGGCTCAAACCAGTCCGTGAAGCCGGAAAGCGCTCGTTCAATTTCATCTACGCGGAACACCCCTCCCGCAACCTTTATAATATCGTGATCAATTCGGCCGGTAATCTCAAAAAGAAACGGAGCGCCACAAGGGCATAGCTTTTTTGTAAATTTTCCCGCGTCACCAGTGCGGTATCTGATAATCTGGCTTGGTGATTCATAAAGTTCCGTAATGACAATTTCTCCTTCCGTGTTCTCGCTGATTTGTTCTCCTGTAGCAGTGTCCGTAACTTCTAAAAGATATTCAGGCTCGCAGTGGTAAGTTCCTGTATTGTTCACATTTAACGTATCGCATTGATAGCCGAATAACCCGACCTCCGTCATGCCGTAACGAAAGTCCGATATTGCGTTGGGAAAGTATGAGCGGAGATTTTGGATAAGGTTCGCGGTAAGTCTCTCGCCCCACATAAAAAGATGGGTGATTTTAGCACAAAGAGGCATTGGCAGTTCTTTGGCAAGAGCCAGTATTTGGGTTGGCAGTCCGACAATCGCGTCTATGGAATATAGTGAGGCGAGGAGCGCTGTCGCTTTTATGTTTTGCGCGGAGTGAATGAGGGGCGGGAAATACGGCGGGGGGAAAGCGCGTTCGGCTTCAGCAAAATAAACGTCAAGCTGGTTGTTGGCGGTTAAAATTAAAGGCCTTTTGCCGGGAATTTTATAGCGT